>CAYNLA010000006.1:0-48054 GCA_964397915.1 uncultured Polaribacter sp.
GTGTGGTTTGCTGTACGTTCTACTGAAGTTCCCATTGCGTATCCGTTGTTCTCAACACAGAATACCACTGGAAGTTTCCATAACATAGCCAAATTTGCAGTTTCGTGCCATGCACCTTGGCGAATTGCACCATCACCCATATAAGTTAGGGTAACGTTCTTTTTGCCATTGTATTTATCGGCAAAGGCCAAACCAGCACCAAGTGGAATTTGACCGCCTACGATTCCATGACCACCCCAAAAGCCTTTATCCGGAGAGAACATGTGCATGGATCCACCTTTACCTCTAGAGGTACCTGTAACCTTACCCATAAGCTCTGCCATAATTCGGCGTGGATCTTCACCTAAAGCGATAGGTTGAACGTGGTTACGGTATGCCGTAATCATATTATCGCCTTCCTGCATTGCATAAGCAGAACCTGCCAAAACAGCTTCTTGACCATTATACAAGTGGAGGAATCCACGAATCTTTTGCTGAATGTACAATGCCGCAGACATGTCTTCGAACTTTCTCCAGAAGAGCATGTCCTCGTACCACTTCATGTAGGTAGCTTTTGTTACGCGCTTTTTTGCCATTTGTCGTCGATGTGTTTAGAAGCGACAAAAATAACGCAAAAGCCCACCTAGCAAAACACTAAGTTGTTTTAGTTGCCCACTTTGAATTAAAATGGGTGAATTTTGAAAGAATCGGAAAATTTGACCTATTGCGCTAGGAATCCATCAATGTTGAATGCCATCGAGAAACGCAAGGTGTTTTCAAGCGGCGAGCGCGTTGTTGGACTTGCCGGGATGAGGTAAGCCATGTCAATAGTGAATACGTTGTATGCAAGGCCGAATCCCATGGTCACGTATTGACGATTTCCTTTTAATTTGTGCTCGTGGAGGTAGCCAGCGCGTGCAAAAAGGAAGTTATCATACTTGTACTCGAGACCGAAATTGTAAATGTTTTCCTGTAATAGCTCGTCTAAACCGCCTGGTTTTGCACCCGGGTTGAAACTTTGAAACACGCCCATGAGCGGTGTTACATTATCATCCATACCGGCGACGATTTCTCCATTGGTACCGTATTCTGGGGGCGTCGGAACAACCAATCGGTTGAGATCCAAGTACACAGACATTTGGTTGTAATCGTCGATTTCAAGGTGATAACCGCCACCTAAGCGCAAATTCGTGGGAAGAAAATCACTATTGCCACTCTCCGAGTATGCGATTTTGGCACCAAGATTAGTTAAGGCAATACCTGCCGACCAAGCTTGACGGCGACCGCCTTTAATATTGGTATAATCGCCTTGGTAGTAAAATCCGAGGTCGGCCGCGCCACTCTGACCAGGCTTGGTTTGCAAACCTTGAACGACTTGACCTTGTGCGATATCGGAGTAAATCCATCGCAATGCCGTACCTGCACTCCAGTGATCGCTGAGCTTCAAAGCGTAGGCCACATCGAAGTAGAATTCGTAGGGATTGAAAGTCCCGAGGGAGTTCCCTTGCTCGTTTGTAAAGTTGATCTCCCCTAATGAGAAGTAACGAAGTGATGCACTAATACCTTGACGATCGCTTAATGCTTTTGTGTAATTAACGTATGCGAGATCAATATCAGGTACCAATTTTGACATCCATGGCGTGTAGGACATTGCCATTGAAGCATTTTTATTCTCCAAGAATGCAAGCTTTGCCGGATTCCACGCGCTAGAGTTCCCATCGGGTGTGCTGGCTACACCAACATCCCCCATAGCACCCGCCCTAGAATCAGGGCTGACCAGTAGAATCGGGACAGCAGTGGTTACAACGTTGTATTTGAGGTTGCTCTGTGCCTTCACTTGGAAGGTTAAAATCAGTGCTAAAAATAAGAATGCGAATTTCTTCATAGTGGAGTTAACGCTTGTCGCAGCGCAAGTTTAACGTATATAAATGAGCTTTTCTTGTATCGAAGCGGATTTTCCGTCAATATTTCGTGTCCATTGGATACGCACATGATAGAAACCAGGGCCAGGACGCTTCCCGGCAACTTCAGAAATTGTGAATTGCGGCAGTGTGGTTGAGGCACCGTTTAATACGAATTCGTCTTCCCAGCTCCACAAGGTTTGACCTTGATTGTTAATGATGTCCATGCGAAGAAATCCAGGTTCTTCACTTTGGTTATGATTCAAGCTAAAATTAACGTATTCCGTGAATGGATTTGGATAGGCTACCAATTGCTCTAAAATTGGCTCGGCAGCATCCACAACAAAAAAGCTAATGGAATCGTACCCCCATTGATTTAATACATCCCAAGCGCGCAACTCTAACGAATGTTGCCCGACTTCTAAATCATAATATGGGTAATTAATCGTGCCCCGTGTGAAGTCGTCTACCGCACTTTCATAATACTCGTTCACATTGACCGATTCCCCGTCCAATATTAAGGTGAGGTTGTGACCGATTCCTAATCCAACTGCATTAATTCCACTTTCATCATACAATAGACCGATGGCATTCGGGTCTTTGTCGCTAATACCGCCCGAAACAAAATTGGTATCATCAATAAACAATCGCACCTCAGGTCCTTCCGTATCCGTAACTACTCCATCGTAGATGCTTCCTAAAAGCAGTTCATGGGAGGCGCCCCAAAAATCGTCCTCAAAATTCGTCGCATAGGCAGCTACTTTGGGCGGGCCTACACTGAGGTTGATGTCGAGCGGTACTCTGAATTCAATGCTGAAGCGGCCATTGGTCACTGTTGCTTGTCCCTTAAACACTGCATTATTTTGAGTGGTGAAGTTAAATGCACCACCTGCCTGGTCGTTTACCTTAGTTTGTACACTTTGCTTTTTGTCATAAAACTGCAGCCAAACTTTCCCATTGAAGCCTGTCATCAAGCTACTATCTGTATTCCTAAGCGTTCCTTGAATGCGCACCCAATTCAATGCTTTGATGGTATCTTGGAATTGGTCCCAAACCACGCCATTGATCGAATCAAAAACCACCCCATCCTTTGGTCGTGGCAATGGGATGGCGGCATCTCCTAGTAATGAGAACTTAATCTTGTCTCCGGAAATATTGTTGTTTTTGGTCTCGCGGATCACATCTCCAAAACGCGGCTCCTCCATAAACAACATGTTCGTGTTCAACAATTCGTTCAACTGGTAAGTGCTGTTGGTTGCAAAAACACTTCGGGTTGTGGAAAACAAACCGATTGCCCCACCAATTGGATTGAGAAACAATTGCTCCGCGGCGCTTACCCGATTCGGGTCGTCAAATCGAGCAAACTCACACGTGATCGTAGTGAAAACCGGCATTTTCACCGAATTTGACCATCCGTTTATATCCTCGAGTTGAAGAATTCGTTCGGTTGCCCATCCGACCTCACCGCCATGACCGACATAACTCACCAGCATTGCCCCATTTTCAACCTCTCGAAATAGTTTTTGGCGGGCCTCTGGGTACCGCTGAGAACCCGGCATGCTTTCTTGCAGGTACGCATCGGAATAAATCTTAATGCTATTTACTTCAGGACGAATGGTATCTATTTCGCGGGTAAAACGATCTTGGACCACTTGAAACTCTTTCTCCCATCCTTGATCCACATCGTCCGCAACCCAAAGGGCATTCATTCGCCAAGGACCAAAGCGTTCTTCGCTCTCGAGGTAACGTCGAATCTTGGTCACGGATTCCTTTGCTTGGCGCTTGTTTTGGACAGGTATCCTACCAATTCCTATGTCTAAATCATCCAAGAACCAATTGATACTCTCACCATGATCGAGGTAGCCATAATAGTCGTCAGTGATGTAAGATGAAAGTAAAGAGAAACTCGCGTTTGTATGGTAGGTGGGTACGAGATTTGACTTGGGGCCCGACAAGACTTTTTTATAATCGTAAGAAGCATCTCCAAACAATGTGACATATTTCAGCACCTCGAAATCGTTGTAGGCACGAACCAAGAACTTACGAATGGCACCGATATCAGGATTACCCGTGTTCATAAGGTCGTAAATGTAGGAGAGCGCTACTACTTCTGTTTCTACCCCAGTTGTGCGTTCGACATCGGCCAATTCAAGGGCCTCTTCCAGTAAAGAATCGGGCGCTATGATAATGCTTTCTGCATTGCTCAAATCCGTGAACTTCGCCGACTCCAAATCTGCTAAATCCACGGTCGCATCGACCCTATATTCAAGTGCCGTGGTGGCATCACCGATTTTATAGGCACGAAGTTTATCCTCATGCGAATACCAAGTCGCTTCCCACCCATTTTGGCCAACTGTATTTTCGACTGCTGGAGTTACTTTCGTTGCTAATTCATTCGCCTCAACACCAAAGATTAAGACCTCATTCGTCCATTCGGTTTGAAAATGTGAATAGTTCCCTGCACCTCTAGGATTATTGACCAAGAAATAGGACGGGTCAGGATGAAGGGCCGGGGTTTCCCAGTCCACGATAAGCTCGTCTAACCACATGGCCGCTGAAGTGTTACCGGCTTTATCATAAATAACCTTGACAGTGGAATTTTGATCCGCAATGAACGTAGTCGTCAATGCTTTTTCCTGAACATAACTACCGGATATAAAAGCTGGAAAAGAGACTTCCGCGCTCTGATTCCCGTATTCGATTCGCAGCTTTGTCCCATTGGAACTTGCGCGAGCCACGGCTTTGACTTGAACCTTGATCTCAGTTCCTGCCACTGGCATATTGGCACTGGAGTTAGCACCTGAGGTTCGCGCTTTAAAATTGTACTCACGCTCGGTGGTGAAATCAAACAATTCGCCCATCCATCTTCGACCCGTACCTACCAAATTATACATCGCTGTATCGTAGACCCAAGTTGCTCTAGCGTTCAATTGGCGTGAAGCCGTATCCGCAGGAACCTGCTCTAGCGGGAGAGGCTGGTAGTTGGTATTTCCGCCACTTACTAAAAAGTACTTTTCGTCGCTATATGGATTGCCTGTATAATTGGATGTTTTTGTGCTTACATCATAGCTCAAATCGAAACTTGGTGGAATGTAGAACCAATATTCCGTGAGGTCCGTCAAGTACTCGTTGTTTACATAGTAAGCGATGGAAAAATCAGCTCCCATGGGTTCATTAGGAGCATTCAACGGCGCTAGTGTCCCATCCAATCGACAACGAATATCTAAGCCGGTGGTCGGGGCCGATTGTTGTAAAATGCCCAGGTCCATAATTTCTCGCCCGGTCAACTTATATACCCCACTGAATCGCGAGGCTGCATTATCCGGTTCCGAAATACGGTGTTTTAGCGTTTTGAATCGTACGTATGTTCCTTCGCTGAACGACATCTGCCCCATTACTAGTAGGGGGCTGAGAAACACATATATAAGGAGTACAATTCTTTTCACTTCGACAAATTTACATCGCTTTACATAACAATGGCAGGTAAAAAAGCGTTTAAACAGGAACGAAAAGCAAGTGCAATTCGTACTTTTTTTGCTTATACTTGTTGCTTGAAAACATAGGTTTATCAATGAACGCATTGAAATCGCGCATATTAACATTGGCTATTGGACTGACCGCCAGCACCTTAGGCTTCGCCCAAGATGCTCACTTCAGCCAGTATTATGCCAATCCCATCTACCTAAATCCAGCATTTGCGGGTTTAGAAAGATGCCCTACTGTACATACCAACTACAGAAATCAGTATCCTGAGCTTGGGGTTTACCAAACATATTCGGCCTCTTATGACCAATATGTAGACAAACTCAATGGTGGCGTTGCCGTAATGGCGCTTCGCGATGATGCTGGCAACGGTGCTTTGAACCTCACAGAGGTCAGTGGTGTTTACAGCTACCACTTAGAGGTAAATCGCAAATTCACCTTGCTCAGTGGTTTCCAAGCTACATTCCGTCAAAGAAGTCTCGATTGGGGTCAATTCACATTCCCGGATATGATTGATCCGTTTTATGGATTTGTGCTGCCCACCAACGAGGTTGCTCCTGGCAATAACTTCAACAACCACCTTGACCTTAGCTTCGGTATGCTCGGATTTACTGAGCGTTGGTACATTGGGGTTGTAGGACATCACCTTACAGAACCTAATGAGGCCTTCTTGAGTCAAAGTCGTCTTCCTTTGAAATTGACAGCGCATGCTGGTGCCAACATTCCGTTGGGCCGCAAGCGACTGCACAATAGCTTACAATCCTACCTAGTTCCTAACGTGGTTTACCAACAACAAGGCCCTGCTTCTCAGTTGACAGCAGGATTGAGCTTTGCTCGTGGGCCCATTGCCGGCGGTCTAGCCCTAAGACAAGGTAGTTTCAACCCAGATGCTGTTATTTTCATCTTGGGTATTACTCCTCCTGACCTTCCATGGACTTTTGGTTACAGTTACGATTATACCATCAGTGACTTAACCAATACATTAGGCGGTGCACACGAAGTGAGCCTGGGTTACAAATTCCCATGCCGCTCTCGTAAGAGCAAACTCAAGCCTTTGAAGTGTCCTAAATTCTAATTTGACGAAATAACTAGATACATGAATAGCTTCGTAAAGTTTTCAATTGCCACTGTAGCCGTTGCCTTGCTCGCAAGCTGTGCCGGCCCTGAATCCAACACGACTGGTTGGGGAATTAACAACAAAAAGAATGGTGGTTTCCAAGCTAACTTGAGCTACCAAGGCCAAGAAACCGGACCTGGGCTTGTTTTCGTAGAAGGTGGTACCTTCATGATGGGACAAGTAGAAGAAGATTTCATAAAAGATTGGAACAACGTTCCGCGTCGCGTAACCGTAAGTTCATTCTACATGGATGAGAATGAGGTAACGAACTTGGACTACCGCGAATACCTATATTGGTTGCGTCGTGTATACGATTACGATTACTACCCAGAAATCTACAAGAGTGCGCTACCAGATACTTTAGTATGGAGAGATAAGCTCGCCTACAATGATAATTTCGTAGAGAACTACTTGCGCCACCCTGCTTACAATTACTACCCAGTTGTTGGTGTTAGCTGGCTACAAGCGCAACGCTACTGTTCATGGAGAACGGACCGCGTGAACGAATCAATTCTTATTAAGGAAGGCATCCTAAACGAGTCTACTGACCAGATGGATGCGGATCACTTCAATACTGAAGTATACCTATACAAAGAAGGATCCTACGTAGCCCAAAACAAAAAAGGCTTGAAGGATTTGAATCCGAATAGTATTTACGGCAAAGAAGGACGTCCAGCTCGTTTGGAGGATGGTATACTCCTTCCTAAGTACCGTCTCCCAACAGAGGCAGAGTGGGAATACGCTGCATATGCAGATGGTGGTCACCGCATCTACAACCGTGTAGTTGACAAGAACAAATACAGCTGGAATGGTAACGGTACACGCAACCCAGACAAGCAAGACCGTGGTGATATCTTAGCTAACTTCAAAAGAGGTCGCGGGGATAACATGGGTACTTCAGGCTGGTTGAACGACCAAGCAGATGTTACTATGCAAGTACGTTTCTACCCTCCTAACGACTTCGGTCTTTACGATATGGCAGGCAACGTTGCTGAGTGGGTTTTAGACGTTTACCGTCCTGTATCTTCTTACGATGTAAATGATTTCCGCGCTTTCCGTGGTAATGAATTCAAGCATTTCGATGGCAACTACCAAGACATTGGCTCTTTGGAGGTGTTGCAAGACCCACAGAAAGAGGTTCGCAATGGCGATACTGTTATTGTTCGTCTTCCAGGTCAGTTGCCTACACGCAGCGTAACAGTAGAAGAAACTGTTAAGCGTCGTAACTACAACAAAGCAGATTTCCGCGATTATTTAGATGGAGATGCTGAAAGCTCACAGAATTATGCCAATCCTACTCAAGAAGGAGAAGCTCCAATGTACGACTACGGTAACAAATCCCTGATTGGGAATACTACTCGTGTATACAAAGGAGGTAGCTGGAAAGATCGTGCCTACTGGTTGAGCCCAGGTACGCGTCGTTTCCTTGAGGAGGATCAAAGCACAGATTACATCGGTTTCCGTTGTGCTATGGACCGCGTAGGATTCCAAAACATGGATGAAAGCCGCAACAAGCGTCCAGCGAAAGTGAAGCGTCACAACTTCAAGCGTTACAAAATGTAATCGGACTATTAAGAATTATAAACCCTGCCCTGTCGGCAGGGTTTTTTTATGTCCTAACTTTCCCCTATCAATGAGCATACAAATGACAGTTTTCAACGCCTTTTTAGAATGTGGTTCAATTAGCACCGACACAAGGAACATTCTACCCGGATCTGTATTCTTTGCATTGAAAGGAGCTCGATTCAACGGCAACGATTTTGCGCTTGAAGCATTAAACCAAGGTGCCTCCTATGCAGTGGTTGATGAACCCATAGGCGAGCACCAACGGCTCATATATGTCAACGATGTGCTCGATGCTTTGCAAAGCTGCGCACGCGAATACCGCAGGCATTTGGGAATAACTGTGATTGGCTTAACTGGAAGCAATGGAAAAACGACGAATAAAGAGCTGTTCCATGCTGTCCTTTCAAAAAAGTACAAGGTCCATGCCACCAAGGGCAATCTCAACAACCATATAGGGGTTCCGTTAACCCTACTATCCATTCCGAAGAATACGGAATATGCCATTGTTGAGATGGGTGCCAATCATCAACAAGAAATTGCATTGCTCTCCTCAATTTGTGAGCCGAACATAGGGTATATTACGAATTATGGGAAAGCACATTTAGAGGGCTTTGGCGGAGTTGAAGGAATAATAAAAGGTAAAAGTGAGCTCTACGACTACTTACGGAGCATTCCTGAATCGAAGGTACTTTTAAATGCCGATGATCCTTTACAGGTCGAGAAATCTAGTGGTTGCGCCGCATTTAGTTTTGGAACTCGAGATGCCGACTTTATCTGGATGCCAAAATCCACAACCGAATTTGCGAGTATCTGCTTTGAATCAGAGAATACGATTTGGAAAATTAGCAGTCAACTTAGCGGCTCATTTAATGAAGCAAACCTGGCCGCGGCTGCGGCCCTTGGCACATCATTAGGGGTAAATGCACATGATATTGTAGAAGCTTTGGAAGCCTACCGCCCGGCCATGAATCGCGTGGAATGGCGAAAGACTCAGCATAACCAGGTATTACTCGACGCCTATAATGCGAACCCCACAAGTATGGCACTCTCCGTTGAAAGTTTTGCCAAGTGGCACCCAGAAGGTTGGATGGTGTTAGGAGACATGTTTGAACTTGGTACTGAGGCAGCGGCAGAGCATGAACAAATGGTTTCATTGGTAGAAGCCTCAGAGATGACTGAACGCTGCATTCTTGTCGGTCAACTTTTTAGCGCGACTACATGGACCGGATTGCATTTTGAATCGGTCGCTGCGCTCGAAGAGTATTGGAACGAAAAAGGCGCCCCGAAGGACGCCTATATCTTATTAAAAGGTTCGAGAGGCATTGCTTTGGAGCGCCTACTCCCCTTACTTTAATTAGCTGTTCTTAATCAGATCACGTGAAATAACGATTCGCTGAATCTCAGAAGTTCCTTCGTAAATCTGGGTGATTTTGGCATCACGCATCAAACGCTCAACATGGTATTCTTTTACGAAACCGTAACCACCATGGACTTGAACCGCTTCCGTTGTTACCCACATCGCTGCTTCTGACGCGGCCAATTTCGCCATAGCACTTTCCTTATCATATGGCATGCCCTGATCTTTCAACCAAGCGGCTTTATAGACCAACATACGTGCTTGCTCAATCTTCATTTCCATATCTGCCAATTTGAAAGCAATGGCTTGGTGGTCACAAATAGGCTTTCCAAAGGTGGTACGTTCTTTTGAATATGCCAATGCAAGATCTAATGCGCCTTGCGCAATACCTAAAGCTTGTGCAGCAATACCAATACGGCCTCCACTTAAGGTCTTCATGGCGAACTTAAATCCAAATCCGTCTTCGCCAATTCTGTTCTCCTTAGGAACCTTCACATCATTAAACAACAACGTATGCGTGTCCGATCCACGAATACCTAGTTTATCTTCTTTCTTGCCCACGATGAAGCCGTCCATGCCTTTTTCAACGATCAAAACATTGATGCCGCGGTGTCCTTTTTCACGATCGGTTTGCGCGATGACTAATGCCACTTCGCACGTACCACCATTTGTGATCCAGTTCTTAGTTCCGTTCAGCAAGTAATGGTCGCCCATGTCAATTGCTGTAGTAGCTTGTGATGTCGCATCAGATCCCGCTTCAGGTTCGCTCAAACAAAAGGCACCGATAATTTCGCCTGATGCCAAACGCGGCAAGTATTTCTGTTTTTGCTCTTCCGATCCGAAAGTTTCCAAGCCCCAGCAAACCAGGCTGTTGTTTACACTGACAACAACCGATGCCGATGCATCTACTTTGGAAAATTCTTCCATGGCCAACACATAGCTCAAGGTGTCCATGCCTGATCCGCCGTATTCCGGGCTGACCATCATTCCCATGAAGCCTAATTCGCCTAATTGTTTGATTTGTCGCGCAGGGAATTCCTGCTTGTCGTCTCGTTCTATGACTCCTGGCAGCAACTCACTTTGTGTAAAATCACGTGCTGCATCACGAATCATCAAATGCTCCTCTGATAGGTTGAAGTTCATCGATTATTCTGTTTAATATTGGGTTACACAAATGTACAACGCAGGCTTCAATGTTTTAGGATTAATGAGCGGCACCTCCTTGGATGGAATGGATGCCGCCTTGGTCACATTTAATGGAACCGATTCCCTTACTTGGGAGCTGGTTCAACACCACTTCTATCCCTATCCTACAGCGCTCCAGACCCTGGCTAAAAGCACCTACGAAAGCGGTGCAGAAAGTGAGGTTTTTTCCGAGGCTTTTGCGCAATGGACCGTGCAATGTATTCAGGAATTTCAGAAAGAATATTCCTCGCTCACTATTCACCTGGTAAGTAGTCACGGGCAAACCATTTTTCACCAACCCGAACGTAAATACACCTACCAAGCAGGATGCCTACCAATAATTGCAAAATCTGTAGGGGTTCCCGTTGTTACCGATTTTCGACAACAAGATGTTTTACTTGGAGGACAAGGTGCACCGCTGGTCCCTTTTGGCGACCATAAACTTTTTGGCAACTACGAGGCTTGCCTCAATCTAGGGGGATTTGCAAATATCTCCATGGGAAAGCCCACTTTAGCTATGGGAGTTGAGCGTGCTTTTGACCTTTGTCCAGTGAATGCTGTGTTGAATCTATTGGCTAATGACCTGGACATGGCATATGATGCCGAGGGCAGCGTGGCCCGGATGGGGAATATCCATGAACCAAAGATGGAACTGCTCAGCCAACGCATTTCTAGTGCGCCAGCGAGTTTAGGCTATGAGTGGATGCAAAGCGCAATATTCCCCATACTTAAAGAAATGGATCGTGCCGATGCACTGGCTACGTATGTTGAAAGTATTGCGCGCCATATGGCAGGAATAATTGGCCCCCGACGCACATTAATAACTGGAGGCGGAGCAAAAAACACGTACCTAATCGAGCGTATGCGCCACTTCGGCACCCAAGTAATACTCCCTGACCCAAAGATCATTGACTTCAAAGAAGCCATCATTTTCGCCCTTCTAGGCTATGAACGATTCCATGGCCGAATCAATGTTTTAGGGCACACTACTGGCAGTGGGAAAGCACATAGTTCAGGCGTCATTTTCTATCCTTGAAGCCTTATCTTTAGGGTCCCTTAAACAGAGCAAACATGAAAGAACAATTGCGCGCTTTCGAGGAGCGCCCCGCAGAAATAGTTTTCCATTGGCACGATTCAGAAACTGAAGCAAAAGGCTGGGTTGTTATAAATAGCTTGCGCGGTGGTGCTGCAGGCGGAGGAACTCGAATGCGCAAAGGTCTAACCGAAGGCGAGGTCCTATCACTGGCTAAAACCATGGAAATCAAGTTCACTGTTGCGGGCCCTCCTATTGGCGGAGCAAAAAGTGGCATCGATTTCGACCCGAACGATCCGCGAAAAAACGGAGTATTAAAGCGCTGGTACAAAGCAGTTTATCCGCTTTTGAAAAACTATTACGGTACCGGTGGCGATTTAAATGTTGATCAAAAAACCGAGGTTATTCCTATTACGAGTGAACTCGGAATTCTCCATCCTCAAGAAGGTGTACTGAATGGTCATTATCAGCCTGGAGATTTTGCTAAGGCAAGAAAAATAAAGCAACTCCAAAACGGTGTGAGTTTAGCCGTTGACTCTGCAATTCTAACACCAAGTCGTGAAGGTACGTTCAAAGTAGGTGACCTCATCACGGGTTATGGAACCGCTGTAAGCGTGGAACACTTCTACAATCTTTGGGGCGGTCAAATAAAAGATAAAAGAGTCATTATTCAAGGCTGGGGTAACGTTGCCTCCGGAGCGGCTTATTACTTAAGCCAGATGGGCGCAAAAATTGTCGGTATTATAGATAAGGTGGGCGGTTTAATGAAACCCGAGGGCTTCACCTTTGATGAAATTACCCATCTATTTAATTCCAAGAACGGGAACGAATTGCATTCTCCTGATTTACTTTCTTTTGAAGAAGTCAATAAACAAATCTGGTCCATGGGTGCAGAAGTTTTCATACCAGCAGCGGCATCGCGTCTCGTAACACGTATGCAATTGGCACAACTATTGGATAATGGATTGGAAGTTATTTCTTCAGGGGCAAATGTACCTTTTGCTGACCAAGAGATATTCTACGGACCAATTGCGGAACTAGCCGATCAGAAATGTGCAGTGATTCCAGATTTCATTTCAAATTGTGGAATGGCTCGTGTTTTCGGCTACTTAATGGAGGAAGAAGCCATCGTAAAAGATGAGGCAATCTTTGAAGATGTTTCGAGAACCATTTATTCAGCACTTGTTAACGTGAAATCAATAGATAACCAAAAAACTGGTATTACATTTAAAGCGTATACAAACGCCCTTAAACTGCTTATTTAATTATGATTTACACTCTAATGCTCGTAGTCTTTGTATTGGGCTATGCAGCAATCGCTCTCGAACACCAACTAAAAATTGATAAAGCCGCAGCTGCTCTTGTGACCGGTGTGGTTACATGGACATTGTACATCATGACGAGCCATGACGTACACCATGTAGAAGAACATCTATTACATCACTTGAGTGAGATTTCATCCATTTTATTTTTCCTAATTGGTGCAATGACCATCGTCGAACTCGTCGATGCTCATGAAGGTTTTGCCGTGATTACCGACCGAATCAAGACCACCAATAAGGTAAAGTTGATGTGGATCATCGGTATTTTGAGCTTCTTCTTTTCTGCAGCCCTTGATAACCTGACTACTTCAATTGTCATGGTGAGCTTATTACGAAAACTTATCGAAGACAAACAAGACCGTTGGTTCTTCGCTGGTATGGTGGTTGTAGCGGCCAATGCAGGAGGTGCTTGGTCACCTATTGGTGATGTGACCACAACCATGCTTTGGATTAAAGGACAGATCAGTGCCGGCGCGGTGGTCAAAGACTTGATCATTCCTTCAATGTTCACCCTGCTAGCGCCATTGGCCATTCTCTCGTTCCGATTGAAGGGTAATGTCACTCGTCCAGTACGTGTAGAAAGTGAAGACCATTATACGGATCCTACAACACCCTTTGAGCGAAACTTTGTATTCTTTGCCGGTGTAGCTGGTCTGGTATTCGTGCCTATTTTCAAAACCGTTACACACTTGCCACCATTCATGGGGATGATGCTGTCTCTTGGTGTACTATGGTTGATTACAGATATCATTCACCGCAGAAAACCGAGCGAAGTTCGTCATGAACTCAGCGTTCTGGGCGTGGTCCGTAAGATTGACACTCCATCTGTACTTTTCTTTTTAGGGATTCTTCTAGCAGTAGCGTCCTTGCAGAGTATGGGGCAACTTGGTGATCTAGCAAAAGCCCTAGATGCAAGCATTGGCACGGATACTGAGGGCGGCGTTTTTGCGGTTAGCATTATTATAGGTTTACTTTCCTCTATTGTAGATAATGTTCCTCTGGTTGCGGCAGCCATGGGTATGTACGAAATCACTTCAGAAGGATTATTCATGATGGATGGTGTATTCTGGCAATTCTTAGCCTACTGTGCGGGTACCGGTGGTTCTGCCTTGATCATTGGTTCAGCAGCCGGTGTAGCAGTCATGGGATTAGAAAAAATACCATTTGGTTGGTATTTGAAGAATATTTCACTGCTTGCACTCGTTGGATACTTTGCAGGGGCAGGAGTGTATATCCTCGAACGCATGCTCTTTTAGAGTCGTTCGAACTTGTTGATATCTCCAAAGCCCTCGTCTAACGGGGGCTTTCTTTTTGCGGATATTTGAGTAAATGACAGAATAAAAATGAACCCACTTTTCCTACAAATCACTACCGGCAGCGAAGCCGTTATTACGGAAGAACCAACAGAAAAAACAATGTCAATTCTTGAGTTGATGACCAGTGGCGGCATTGGTGGTATTCTCATCATGACGTTCCTTGGCATACTTAGCGTAATGGCCGTTTATATCTTTCTTGAACGCTTTGGAGCAATTCGCAATGCCAATAAAGTGGATCCTAACTTCATGAACAACATCAAGGATATGGTGATGGACGGCAAACTAGAAAGTGCACAAGCACTTTGCACTGCCGAAAGCACACCTGTTGCTCGCATGATTGAAAAAGGAATCAGTCGCATCGGTAAACCGTTAGGAGACATTACTCAAGCTATCGAGAATCAAGGGAAGCTCGAGGTAACCCGCCTCGAAAAAGGACTCCCCATGCTCGCTACCATTTCAGGTGGGGCACCTATGATTGGATTCTTGGGAACCGTAATCGGTATGATTTTGACGTTTAAAGAAATGGCGAATGCCGGTGGACAGATCAAATTGGATATGATGGCTGAAGGTATTTATACCGCTATGACCACAACTGTTGCTGGTTTGCTCGTTGGTATCATTGCTTACTTTGGATATAACTTCTTGGTCACTCGCGTAGACCGAGTCGTTTACAAGCTTGAGGACAGTGCCATGGCCTTCTTGGATCTTCTCCATGAACCCGCATAAACCGACTCTTTATGAATTTACGAAGTAGAAGTAAAGTCAGCGCTGAAGTGAACATGTCCTCAATGACGGACCTTGTTTTCTTATTGCTCATTTTCTTTATCCTAGCCTCTACCCTTGTCACATCCAGTGCCTTAGATGTAATTCTTCCGAAGAGTGGCGCTCAAACCGTGAAGAAAAAGAACATCACACTCACTGTCAATGAAGACTTGGAGTTTGATATAAATGGCACGATCGTGAGCTATGATCAGGTAGAAAGTACATTACTTTCAGCTGCTTCAAAACTTAACGCTGACGAGCAAGCTGTAGTCGTTTTACGTGCAGACCAAAGTATACCTACCGGAGAAACGGTACGGATTTTGGATATAGGTTATCGAAACAACATGCGAATGATCATCGCAACAGACCCGAATTAATATGGCATTCAACGAAAATTCAAACCGCAACAAGGCAAAAATCGGAACTATTGTGTTCCATACTTTGCTATTGCTATGGTTTGCATTTTATGGATTGACCTACCAAGATCCTCCGCCCGAGGAAGGCATTGCAATTAATTTCGGATATGAAGAAAGTGGCTCTGGGACTACCTCCCAAGCTGCGCAAGCAACCCCTCCTCCTACTCCCGTCCAGCCCGTTCAGACACCAGCTGCACAAGAACAGGTTGCAACTCAAGACGTAGAAGACGCTCCGACCATAGAGGAACCTACGGAGGAAACACCAAAAGAAACACAGCCCGATCCTGTTCAAGAGACTCCTGAGCCGGTAAAAGAAACCACCCCTGAACCGGATCCACAGCCCACTGAAGAAGAGTTAGAACAACAGCGCAAGCAAGAACGCTTAAATAAATTATTAGGAACTCAGAATAAAGGCAATGGCCAGGGTGAAGGCGTTACAGAAGGCGGCGGAGATCAAGGAGATCCAAATGGTAATCCTTTAAGTCCTAACCGCACTGGAAATGGAGGTATAGGAAATAATGGCAAGTACTGGATGTCAGGCGAACCTATCCGTCTACCCGAACCTGAAACGGGTTGTAACTATGAGGGCGTCGTGGTAATAAAAATTGTGGTCGACGAGACGGGCTCGGTTCGCGAGGCTGAACTAGCCCCTCAAAATCAAATTCCTCAGGGACTCGTCCGTTCTAATTTTGGTTCAAATACGTGTCTGGTGAATAAAGCGAAAATTGCTGCGAAAAACTCAAAATGGAGTGCAGATGCTGGAAACTTTAGACGCGTTGGATTCATAGTCTACCGATTCGAATTGCAATGACCTATTCAGAAGCTGTACAATGGCTGTATAGCGCAGTGCCCAATTTTCAGCGCGACGGCGGAACTAAGAATTACAAAATTGGCCTAGAAGGTCCCGAAGCCCTTTGGCAGCATCTCGGATTTCCAGGAGAGCATATCCCGACCTTGCACGTTGCAGGAACCAATGGCAAAGGATCGACAGTACATATGCTTGCCTCTGGAATGAAAGAAATGGGGTTAAAAGTTGGCGTATTCTCTTCACCTCATTTATTCAACTTTCGTGAACGCGCGAAGATTGGTACTGAAATGGTGCCGGAAACGTTCGTCGCAGATTTCGTTGCAGCGAACAAGTCCTATTTTAAACTCAATGGATACAGCTTTTTCGAACTCACCCTGATGTTGAGTCTACAATGGTTCGAGGCAGAGCAGGTTGACTGGATCATTCTTGAAACCGGTATGGGTGGCCGATTAGATGCTACCAACATTTGTTCTCCAGAATTGAGTCTGATTACAAATATTGGGCTAGATCATGTTCAATGGCTCGGCAATACGCGCCCTTTGATTGCAAGGGAAAAAGCGGGGATCATCAAACCCGGCGTTCCAGTGATTATTGTACAAAACGATGAAGAAACACGACCCGTATTCATCGACACAGCCAACGAACAAGGCGCGCCATTATTCTGGGCTAAATCGTTTGACCTCGAGACCGATTTAAAAGGAACTCATCAACGTTATAATTTAAATGGAGCAGCGACTGCCCTAGAACTGTTATTTCCGGAATTCAGAAGTCTTTGGACTTTGGGACTAAATCGAGTAATCAAAAACACCGCATTCGCAGGGCGCTGGATGGAAATAGGCCTAGATCCGCTAATCATATGTGATACCGGCCACAATGCTGATGCATTCCAATACTTAGTACCTCAGGCAATTGATGCTGCGAAAGGAGCACGCATTCATTGGATCCTTGGCAGCGCAGGTGATAAAGATTTTGGAAGCATCATAGAATTATTGCCTACCGAAAATTCCACCTATTATTGGACCAGTGCATCGAGCCCGCGATGTGCCAAATCCGAAATTCTTGCCGAACAAGCGAGTAACTTCGGACGTTATGGAAATCACTACCCACATGTCAGCAACGCACTTTCAGCTGCAAAGCAAAACGCAGGCGTAAACGATTTAATATTCATCGGCGGCAGTACTTTTGTAGTCGCAGACCTAGACTTATGAAAAAATTCCTAATCCTTCTCAGCATTCTGATGCTCTCCATTGGCGCTCAAGCACAAGTGGAGGAATTGAACCAGCGAACCGCACTTTTCTTGGATGAAGTAAAATCTACGTTCAAAGTAAAATCCTTAAACGGCAGCGAACCGGATTACGGGGTACTGATCGAAACCGAGCATGTAAGTCATACTTACTACCAACTGAAACAAATCGAGAAAGAGCTAAATGAATTGGGCAATAAGGTTAGGCCTAAGTACAACCTGAGCACATTCGCTTATGAAAATGAGGAAGAGTTGTTGTATGCACTTAAGTTTTGGTTTAAAAATTTTATTGGTGGCAAGCGCGTAACACCAGGTCGCGATTACCGTAGTGTTGACCATGTAGAACCTGCTCTCATAATCATTGAAAACAACTACATCGCCATCCTTACCTTGACGTGTTACGCAACAGACATTGATGAGTTTCGCGATTGGCGCAGTCAAATGCTCGGAGTCTTTGGCGGGCCTAACTCAATGGTGATCGAGATAGGATGTAATGGACCCATTGAATGGACTAAAAACGCACCCGATCCAAAGGACATGAAATGGCGTCGCTAAACCTTTACCTTAGGTAAGACCCACGGCATCTTTTTTATTGCTTGTTCGGATTTGGCATCCATTCTAAGTTCCAAGGCTTGATTGACTATTGCTTCGGTAATTTCATTATCACCGCTCAAGTCCATGATGGTCAAGCATAAAGCCATGAGTTGTTTTCTGCCTCGGTAGCTGTATCCACGAGATTTGCATTCAAAATTGACTTTTACCAATACAGGCACTGAAAAACAGCCCGTTTTCAAGATTTCCTCATCCGTGAGTTGCGCATTTTGTTTGCCTTGCCGGCTCATTTGTCGCTCCCATGCTGTAACCACTCGATTACGGATACTCGTCGACTGTTCTGGGCAAACATCACCCCATTGTTCCTTGGAATCCTGTATTCGTATATCGAATCTATCCTTCAAGGCACCTGTCATTTTTGCTCGGTGATTTTCCAATAATACCGCAGAACACTTGCATGGATTGGTGGTATTAAATTGACCGCAAGGACAAGGGTTAGACGCCCCAAAAACTTGTATTTGATAATGGTCTAATTCTCGCAACAACCCAACGCGGACAGTTTCTTTTTGCTTTAAAAGTTCATCTACTACCAACATCCCCCCGAAGGCCAACGTGGTCTTTGGAATTTTCGAATGGCACTTGGGCATCAGGTCCGCGGGAATATCAATATCTGACGAGTTCGAAATAAAAGCACGAAGCACGATCTCAGACAGTTGTTTTGAATTGCCAAAGACTTCAGAACTACTGTTTTGTGGGGCTACCCACTGGAATGGGCGTACGCTTTCTAAATTATTTTCATTCTGGCACATTGAGTAATGTACTTTTTGGAACAGGGCCATGCTTTGCGCATTCACAGGAGGCACGATACTTGGAATTCTCCTCAGCAGCAAGGTCTTGCCTTGACCAGGTGCACCTTCTACCCAAAGATGATGTCCTCCTGCAACGGCAATTTCTAGTGCACGCTTCAATTTAACTTGGCCGATAACCTCGGAAAAACAGCCTACCGAATCCGATGAAATCTTGTTCACTTTTGTCTTAGGACCTTTTAACGCCACCAAGGGTCGTGCACCATTAAGCATGCTGACAATCGAGGAAAAGCTTGATACCCGAATGATCTTGAGTGAACCCGCATAATTCAAATGCGGGAGCCAGCGCTTATCGCAATTCAAAAAAATGGCCTTCTTATCCAAGGCTCTCGCAAGTTCAACCGCATTGTAGGGATCCGCAATGGTTTCGATTGATCCATCCAACCCCATATTGCCAACAAACATATACTGATCAAGTACAGGGCAACTGAGCTGTCCCGACGAGACCAGTATGCCCAAGGCAATGGGAACATCCCACAACATAGCCGAGTGCTGAATCAATTGTGGCTTAATATTTATCGTGATGCGCTGGCCTGGCCACCGCCAATGCGCGGCCTTCAGTACAGAATATACTCGGTTCCGACATTCATGCGCGAGTTTCGGCGGCATTCCAATGAGATGAAACTTGATGCCTCGAGATACGTTGATTTCGATTGGAACGTGCAGCGCACCTGCAAAGTGGGTCTGAAGTGTATGGATGGTAACAAGCATAGGAAAAATGTTTCCTATAAGTTGTTTCGCCCAAATGAAGATTGAAAGAAAAGTGGAAAACTAAAGGTTATTCACCCTGCTTATTGGCCAATTGGCCACATGCTGCGTCAATATCTTGTCCACGAGAATGTCGAACGGTTGCGACAATACGCCTGTCTTCAAGCACACGCTTGTACATCTCTACAGCATCCTGAGAGGCCTGAGTATAAGGGCCGTTATCGATCGGATTGTATTGAATGATATTGACTTTCGTTGGAATGGCTCCACAGAATTTTGCCAAGGCGATGGCATCTTCCTCCTGATCATTAATTCCGCGCCAAATAACGTATTCGAATGTTACACCCTTCCCTGTTTTGGCGTACCAATATTGCAAGCTTTCGCGCAAATCTGCCAGCGTAGTACTGCGGTGTGCAAGCGGCATTAGCTTGGCTCGTTTTTCCTCGATGGCACTATGAAGAGAAATCGCTAGCCCAAACTTCACCTCATCATCTGCCATTTTCTTAATGAGCTTTGGCACACCTATGGTACTTAACGTAATGCGTCTAGGGGACATTCCAAGGCCTTTTGGATCAGTGATTTTATCAATAGCCGCAAGCACATTGTTGTAGTTTAACAACGGTTCGCCCATGCCCATGAAAACAATATTGGTTAAAGGGCGATCAAAATATTCCCTTCCCTGACGGTCAATAACTACGACTTGATCATAGATTTCATCGGGATCTAGATTCCGCATTCTCTTAAGACTCGCAGTCGCGCAAAAAGTACAGTCCAAACTGCAACCAACCTGGGAACTAACACATGCCGTGATTCTCTTTTCAGTAGGAATGAGTACGGACTCGACCATGGCTCCATCATGCAGTTTAACTGCATTCTTGATGGTACCGTCTTTCGAACGTTGCATTAGGTCTACCTCCAATAATTTAAAGGTGAAATGCGCTTCCAACAAGGACCTTGTGGACTTGCTCAAATTTGTCATTTCATCAAAGCTCGATGCCGACTTCTGCCAGAGCCATTGATACACCTGTTTCGCGCGAAAAGCCTTCTCTCCATGAGTTTCAAAGAATTGAATCATGGCATCTTGGCTTAAACTACGAATGTCTCTTTTGGCGTCTTGCATGGCGCAAAGATAACGAAGTACTTATGGTAAATCGCGTTCAACCAAGTAGCCCATTTTTCCCATTTGATAATCACGCATGGCCTCCATGATTTCAGTCTGGTTATTCATTACAAATGGTCCATAGGTTTCCAATTTTTCCTGAATTGGCTTGGCTGAAACAAAGAGCAACTTGGTTTGAGTCGATGGGTGGAATACGTGGACCCCTTCTTCTAAATGGTACATGTAGTATTTCTCTACAATACCATAGTTTTCTAATCGGCCACCGCCATTAAGGAGATAGAGAAGTCCATTCTCGCCAGGCTTTACCTCAAAAGCTACCTCCGCCGTGGAAGAAGTACCGTGTACTGAGGATACAGGATAGGCACTTTTAAGCGGCCCAACGGGTCCTCCTGAGATTGGCGATCCTGCACTGATTCTGAGGTCTGGATGCAAGGGTACTTCCGGCATCTCATCTTTTTGCAATGGAATGTATTTGGGTTCCATCTGCTTGGAAGCCTTAGGGAGATTAATCCAAATCTGAATGATTTCTTGCATGCCCCCGTGTTCACACAATGCTGCGGGCGGGCGTTCTGAATGAATGATTCCTAGACCAACATCCATCCACTGAACTCCACCATCGTCTACGACACTATTGTTTCCGCGGCTATCGCGGTGCTGCACACCGCCCTCCCACATAAAAGTAACCGGAGAGAAGCCCCGGTGTGGGTGCGGACCAACACCAGCATTCCAGCGATCTGTGCCTGGCTCCACATAATTCGCATGATGGTGAATGAGTAAGAATGGATCTATTTGATCAATCTGTTGCGTTGGTAGGGGTTGCTTTAATGGATGCTCCCCCATCATTACTTCGTATGCTTGAATTGCTCTCTTAACAGCCATTATGTATGTAGTATTATGGGTACCAATTGTTTTAAATCACTTATCTCGTAGGTCACCTTCTCTGCATGTCGAACTTTAGAAGGATTATAAAATACTTGGTCAATGCCTTGTTCTCTCGCGCCCACACAATCAGCAATGAGATTATCACCAATCATCAAACTCTCTTTTCTATCGGCCCCCGTTAATTGTAAAGCCCGTCTAAAAATCTTTGGATCAGGTTTATTTACTCCTACCTGATCGCTACAAAGAAGTAAATCGAACAAGGGCTCTAAGCCACTTTCACTGAACTTAATATTTTGACTTTCATGAAACCCATTGGTGATTACATGTAAAACACACCCTGCTGCTTTTAGTTCTTTAAGAACCTCAGCGGCATTTTCTATGAGGTGATTTTGGTACGGAGTCTCTTGAATGTAACGCAGCTCCAGTTCCCAAGCCACATCTGCGGAATCAACTCCAAAATGCTCAAATGTCTCGCGAAACCGAGTCTCGCGAAGGGTTTGCTTGTCTATAGTACCCGCACGATACATGTCCCACTTCAAATCATTAATGGTGATGTACTTCTCGAAAAACTGCTCGAAACTAGGCAATCCTAGACCCTGAAGTCCGAGATTGATATACAGGTTTCGGAGCGACATTTCTGAATTCTTCTCAAAGTCCCACAGGGTGTGATCCCAATCAAAGAACAGGTGCTTATACTTCATTATCGAGTTGTTTTGGGTTTTAGCCAACGTGCCCACAAAGGCAGTTGATTTTCTACGTGAAAGTAAAATGGCTCATTCTCGGCTCCGAATCCACTGTAGAAACGCGCCAATCCAGGCAAGCTGCTGCCTTCGAAATCTATCACGTGGTCCATTCCTGACTTAGAATGGATCATTTGGTCTATTAGTAAGGTAGGAGCTCCAATGCTTTTTCCATGATCTGAACTCGCATTAACCAAAAGCGTTGATCTTCCTTCGAAGGTTAGCCAAACCTGAGCTGCAATCAACGAGTTACCCTCATCTAACACGGACAACACCTCAGCGCGCTTCTGGTATGCACAGAATTCTAATACTTTCTCAAAGCGTATTAATTGCTCGTCAGTAATGTGCGTTTTCTCTTGGGTATACTGCTTCCAAAGCCTCAAGGTGTCTTGAACATTAGTCCAATTCCCGTATTCCAATTTTGCCTGATTCGCTTTTTTGAGATTGCGCTTTGTTTGAGCGTTATACTGACCATAGAGTTCCTCATAACAGCCATTTGTTCGCAATATGTAATTGGACAATATTTCCGATTTCCAATGCCTAGGGAGTACAACCATGGGTGAAAGGAAAAACTCACCATATTGGACCTTTGACATTGCAAATTCGACAAAGTCCTCCGTGGCTTGGGCATCCAACAAGATACTGGAAAATGGTCCCAACGCTTGAGTTCCATATGGTCGGGTAGAAAACCTAACGTTGTATTTCTTTTGAGGAAAAATGGGCATCACAGCCTCGTAATCACCATAAACAATGGCTTCCCAGCCCGGCGCCACCCAGTTCAAATACCAACTAAATCCATAAGGCTGGGGCTTAGAATGAGTAGAAATACAACGGTCCCAGCGCTCAAAATCAATCGCCCCGTGAGGAATGTGTTTAAGATTTAGCGCCATGGATGAATGTTTTATAGACTTCTGCCCAGCCCTCCCATTGTGGCTCAAATTCGGAATAGGTTCTATTGTGCCAAACCGATACCAAAGTACCCCCGACAGATTTCACTTTTGGTACCCATTGCAACATCGCTTCAAGCGACGCTTGCGAATCCAAATTCATGTATTTCGGATCATAATAGGTCACATCCATAAAAACAAAGGGGTGAATATTCAATGGAAGTTCTTGTTCAAGTTCTAAATCGTAAAAAGGATAACTACAGGCCATATTCGCTCTGAAACCTGGCTGCTCGGTATACCCCATACTGTATTCATCCTTAATCCCTAATTCTATCAGGTTCCTGAAGGTGTGGGGCGTACGCATTCGCAAATAATGTTGACGGCTCTGAGTAATAGGACGACGAACAACCTCTTGAAGCATCCCCCGTTCCCGTCCAACTATCTCTAACTTACTATCAGACGCATAGCTTGGATGTATGCCCATTTGAGCCCAATCTGCGATTTCTCGTAAAGTAATGGCTGCATCCGTACTGTATGGGCTTACGTTCCTATCCTTTGGACCAAAGTCTGCGAAAAGCATGAAATACAAGGCATCAACACCTACTGACTTATTCCAATTTCGTTGTTTTCTAAATGTATCATAGGGGTCACGGCGTAAATTCCAAAGTGCGCCCAATCGCATGCGAAGCATTTTAAAATTGAAGGCGCCGACATCTTTTGCCAAAGCACCAATAGTTCGCAGTGCCCCTTTTCCTTTAAAGGCGAACAGGTTATCTATATCCACCGTCGTTAGGTATTGGTAGCGATCCTCTAATGTAAATTCCTTACCAAACCATTTGCGACCTAGAGCAACAGCCCACTCGTTTACGACCGGTCGGTCCAGGAAACCATTGAGGTATGCAAAGCTTTCAACCGCGGGAAATCGACCATGTTCGTCCGCAATAAATGGCAAATACTCCTCGTAACGGGCTACCAAGAAAAATGTAGCTGCCAAAGGATCAAACGGCAAGTCTCCAATTTGTCTTTGGCACAACGTTGGGATACCCTCCCAATTACTCACATAAAACTCTTGCTCAACAATATCCTGTTCCCAAATCAATTTATGGGGCAAAATCTGAAATGTATGTTCAATCGGTGTGGGCGAATAATTCACCTTAAAACCTTCAGACAATTCAAAGGCTTCCAATTCCGTAAATACCTGAAAAGGCACACCCATGGCGCGCTCAAAGAACACCTTTGACGCCCAACGAAATCGCGGGCTTTGTTGAGTCGTGTAGATCGAGATCATGGCATCCATTGTCCCCCGTTAATATGAAGGGTCTGACCCGTAGTGTATTCGCTGTGAATCAAATATTCAATGGCCTCGGCTATTTGCTCAGGTCGTCCAAAGTGATCCATAGGAATTCCGCGCTTCACCTCTGCAAGTAAGGGTTCGGGCACATCATGCAACATCCCCGCATTCATGTAGCCATACGCAATTGTGTTTGCCGTGACTCCTTTGGTAGCCACATCCACTGCAACGCCTCTCATGTAGCCCTCCATCGCACTTTTGGACGCTGTATAAGCACTTGTACCAAAAGAAGGCTTGTGCGCTACAACGGAACTAATGCTGATGATTCGACCAAATCCACGAGAACGCATTGATGGAAGCGCCAGCTGGGTACAACGTACTGCACTTAAAAAATTTGTTTCTAAAACCTTAAGCATTTCAGGCGCATCTAATTTCCATGCCGCAGCGGCATGAGCAACTCCTGCGTTGTTGATCAATATATCTACGCCTCCTTCAGCAGCAGCCCACTCGAACAATGCCAACACCTCATCTTCTACCGTTAAATCTGCCGAAAATACTTTCGCGGAAATACCGTGAGTGTTGCAATAATCCGAAAGTGCATCTCCCGCTCTCGTAGTTAATAGCAAGTTGTATCCTTTCGCCTGCAGTTCGGGCAAAATGGCCTTTGAAATTCCGCCTCCGGCTCCCGTTAATAGTAGATTTTTCATCTTCCTTCAGGAGTGTACATGGTCACCCCATTGTTGTGGTATTGTTCTAAAAGTACCGATTTAAATTTTGAGCCGTCTACTAGAAGACTAGGCGCTTCACCAATGGTAACATGCTTCAAGGCACCTTGTTCTTCGAGCAATGAAATCAAACCATCACACTTTCTTAAAGCACTCGTATCAGGATTGTGAACCTTGGTGATCACATTAACGTTCCTTCCATCTGCCAATTGTACGGCATATGTTTTACTCTGCGGCAAATACACCGCAAAAGAAAAATCCTTCCAACCAATGATATCTTCGATTGCGTGCAAGCTTGTTCCACTATTGATTAGAGTGGTACCAACATAAAGTAATTGGCCCCCACGATCCAAATGCTTCTGCCAAGGACTTGAAGGACCATAAGCGGTACCATCTGTATGGTGTCCTTTTACATACCACTGTGCATCGGGGCCTTTTACCGCTACCGGCTCCAAGGGATGTGCACTGCGTGCTTCTGCGATATTGGCCCGAAAGTATTCTGTGATCGCTCCCATTTGGGATGGCGTATTCATCACATCGAATTTTGCTAAATCATGACTTGCCTGTAAGGTGGTCACGGGGCTGGAGGGCATGAGTAAATTCGCCTTTGGCCCCAAGACCTCCAAAAGTGCATTCACAAACGTTTTTGGGCCTCCCGATACATAGCCTATTCGACTCATTGCGCTATGAACTAGGAGGTCCTTTCCTTGCTCAATGCCTGCGCTGCGTAGAGAATCTACGAGTGATTGAATATCCCAAACTTGACCTGAAGCACGTTTTTCTTCTAGGGCTTTGCGGACCTTTTCTTTTTTCCTGCGACGGTTCCAATCCAAGAGAAAACTCGGAACTAAGGATCTAATAAAATCTCTACTGCTCATTACCCAAGTTTAATTCATTCATTAAGCTATCGGCCATATATTTTGTTGCCCAATTCGGAAGGCCGAAAGTTTCGTACCGTCCCCACATTGGAAATGATCCTTGCAAACCACCTGCTACATCTGATTTGGCCCGTGCGGAGTTGGAGGCAATAACAGAAAGCAACGTGTTCATTTCATCTCTTGCGGATGCGGCCCAATCGGGGTTTTGTGGTATTAGCTTATGCCAGATGATGGCCAATTGAGCACCACCAGTTGGAATAAAAGCCTCCGTTCCTTTCCATTGGGAATTATAGCGACCATTGAGCATGCCTTCTTTTAAAAACTTCTGCGCCAACACCTCTGCAGCGCTAGAGGCAGCTTGAATATATTGATCGTTTTTAAGCAATACTCCACTATCGAGCAATCCATCAATCGTATATGCGATGGTGTGGATGATGGGTGCATGATTCTTATGAATGGTATTATCACAATTGGCAAACCAAAAGTTTTCGCGTTGCTGTGTCAATACCCAATCGAGATGTCGGGTTGCCAATGCATCCCATTGATTGCTTTGCTCCGGAAAATAGGTACGCCACTCTAAAATCGGTGCCACCACATAAGAGCCATATACGCGAACTGCCCCCATAAAATCATTTGAAGAGAATTTTCCCTGTGCATCCAATTGATTCCAAATCCAGTTGATTGCGCGCTCAGCCGCATCCTTGTAGCATTTGTCCTGCGTATGCTCATACAACGCTAAAAGGCCGCGTAAAATTTGTCCGGTATTAAAAACTACGGATGGGCGGTTCTGATGAACATACCCCCCTGGCCAGCCGCCATCTCCGTGTTGGATGGAAAGTAACCATTGCCCCGCCTCAAGCGCCTTTTGTTCCGCCTCTCGAGCCCAAGGGGCTTGCTTCTTTTTACTGTAGCGAAGCAAAGTGGGAATGATGTATCCGGTCGTCTCTGGATATGAACTGGTCCATCCCGTAGTGTGATAATAGGTGCCTGATCCAGCGTCATTGCCTTGCTCAATACTCTTCACCAACCAGCGAATTGAATGGTGCAGGCTACGTTCTAGATCGCTTGTGCTATGGTATTTACGGTACGATTTTAGGTACGCCAATTTGTTCCATTCAGCGAACAAATAGCGCCAATGATCATATTTTCCTAGAAAACTTCCCCACCTCTGGGCATAGGCAATCACTCCCATTATAGCAAACCTTGATCTGAAAAGCTAAAGTAGCCACTACGCGCCACAATCAAATGGTCCAGGAGCTTGATATCTAAAGTATCTGCTGCGGCACTTAGCTTTCGCGTCATTCGTTTATCATTCTCGCTTGGAACCAACGACCCACTAGGGTGGTTGTGTGCCACTATGATGGCGGTTGCATTCCAGTGGAGTGCTCTTTTGAGAATGAGTCTGACATCCGTAACCGTCCCCGTCAATCCCCCCTTGAACAGTTGATTGCATGCCAATGGAGCATGCGCCCTATTCAGATATAGGACATGAAACTCTTCATGCGGTGGAAACTGCAAGTGTTTAAAATGAAGGAAGGCATCTTGACTCTTTCTAATGGTAGTCTTGTTAGGCTTCGGAATGCTTAAGGCTTGATGCAAGGCGAGTACCGCCATGATTTGTTTCGCCTTTACCGGTCCGATTCCCTTAATTTCTCGTAATGCATCTTCATCTACATGTAAAATTGTGTTGAAGTCCAAGAAATGTTGATTCAAGGCCAACTCTAATTCGTCTACACTTTGGTATTTTGTTCCAGCGTTCAAAACAAAACTGAGCAACTTGGCATTGGACCACTGCTGAGAGGCTTCATAAAAAGATTGTTTTTCCATGATCGAATGTTTAGGTAAGGTGTTCTTAATCAAATTAAATAGGACCGAAGAAAAATCCTACTTTTAGCCTGTGAAGATTGCAGTACTAGGATCCCGTGGAATCCCAAATCGTTATGGTGGCTTTGAAGAAATGGCTGCGCAAACCGCACCCTTGTGGGTTCAAGCGGGCCATGAAGTTGTCGTATACAGCACGAGCGACCATCCGGACCAACAAAAAAGTTTTGAAGGGGTTTCTATTCAGCATATTTTCAATCCTGAAAGCATCTTTGGATTGGGGGGACAGTTCATCTATGACCTCCTGTGTATACTCCACGCTCGCCGTCAGAATTATGATGTCATTCTACAGCTAGGCTATACAACAAGCGGGATTTGGTCATTTTTATGGCCAAGTAAAAAGACGATTACAAACATGGATGGGCTCGAACATCAGCGGGCTAAATATGCCGGTTTGCTCTCACTTTTTTTAAAGTGGAGTGAACGAAGAGCTGTAAAACGTTCGAAACTTTTAGTTGCTGACAATCCGGAAATCGCGAGGTATTTGGGCAAATATAATTGGCCCATAAGAACCATCGCCTATGGATCTAATGTCATTGAAAGTGTGCCTCAACCTGAAAAGATTCTAGAGCGTGCTCAACTTCCAGCGGAGGGTTTCCACCTTCACATTGGCCGAGTTCAACCTGATAACCACGTCGCAGAAATTTTAGAATCGGCAAAGGACACGGGCGAATTGCTCATTGCCGTTGGCGACTACAGCACCAAATACGGTCGACGCTTAAAATCGAAATATGCTTGTGAGAATATTATTTTTCCAGGCACGATTTACGACAAAGAGTTATTGAATGCACTGCGCACCAATTGCATCTTCTATTTGCATGGGCACAGCGTGGGAGGTACAAATCCTGCACTTCTTGAAGCTATGGGATGTGGCGCAATGGTCTTGGCACACAACAACCCCTTTAATGAGAGTGTTCTTGGTGGGCTTGGGGCATTGTGGTCAGATGAGGATGAATTGAAAGCACTTTTGGTTCAACGTCCAAGTGCAGCGATCAGAAATGAACAATCGGTTATTTCTAAAGAGCGCATTCGTGAACATTTCAATTGGCCAAGAATTGCCCAAGAATACCTCGAAGCCTTTCAGGCAATGCAATAAAAAACCCCACAACTTTCGTTGCAGGGTTTGATTATCTGATGTTTCTTTCAAAGAATGCTTAGATCACAAGCATCGCATCTCCAAAGGCCAAGAATCTGTATTTTTCCTTGATCGCTTCATTGATGGCATGCATGGCCAAATCATGACCAATCATCGCACTGTTCATCATCAATAAAGTGGAGCCCGGAGGATGGAAATTTGTAATCATCGAATCTGGAATCTGAATTTCATAAGGAGGGAAAATGAATTTATTCGTCCAACCTGTATTTCCAGTAACACGTCCGCCTGTAGTTAATGAGCTTTCAAGAGTTCTCACCGTAGTCGTTCCTACAGCACAGATGCGCTTTTTATTCGCGATGGCATCATTCACCATATCTGCAGTGCTTTGCGGCAAGAAGTATTGCTCGCTATCCATCTTGTGCTTGCTTAAGTCCTCCACCTCGACAGGACGGAAGGTTCCCAACCCAACGTGGTGCGTTAGCTCCGGCAAGTGAACGCCTTTGATCTCTAGACGCTTCAACAAGTGCTTTGAAAAATGCAGCCCAGCTACTGGCGCAGCTACGGCACCTTCTTCCTTAGCGAAAATGGTTTGGTAACGCTCGCCATCTTCTTCGGTTGGTTCGCGATTGATGTATTTAGGAAGTGGTGTTTCCCCCATCTCTTTCAACTTCGCTCGGAACTCTTCATAACTGCCATCAAAAAGGAAACGAAGGGTACGGCCTCTTGAGGTCGTATTATCGATCACCTCTGCTACCAGTGAATCATCATCTCCGAAGTAAAGTTTATTTCCAATTCTGATTTTTCTTGCAGGATCTACCAAAACGTCCCACAATCTGCTTTCAGCGTTTAGTTCGCGCAGTAAGAACACCTCGATGCGCGCACCGGTCTTTTCCTTATTTCCCCACATACGTGCAGGGAAAACCTTGGTATTGTTCAACACCATCACATCACCATCCTCGAAATAATCAATGACGTTGTGGAAGTGTTTGTGTTCGATTTCGCCGGTGTCTTTGTGAACGACCATTAGGCGGCTATCATCGCGGTGGATGGTAGGCTCTTGAGCGATCAACTCTTTTGGCAGATCGTACTCAAAATGAGAGAGTTTCATTTTCATAGCTTACGGGCTTTGAAATTTATAATTAGAAGAATGCAAATGTACGATTTGGGCACCCCCCTTGTCAAGTAAATAGCACATGAATGTTTCATGAACAATCAATTCTTTGCTTGTGTTAGATTGGTATAGATTTTAAATTTGAGGATACGAATTCAATTTCACCAATCACCATGGGCATTAATCTTTCCAAAGCACTACACGACATTCGAAGCAAAGAAGGCACTGCGCGCCACAATGATGTCCTAGAAGGATTCAAAGCCTTGCTGAAACAACCAACAGAGGGTGAACGAATCTTGAAAAATCTATTTTCATCTGTCGGTAATGAGGAGTCATTAAACTTCGACTCATTAGATGCCGATCGCATCTACCACATCGATCAAATCAAGTCCCTTTGTATCGCATATCGGTTGCGTTTTTTGGATTCATCACTTTTCAATGGCACCTTCCCCGCTGAGGCAATTGATGCCGTTAAAGATTTTGAAGCTCAGCAAGGCAAAGAGATCAAAGGGTTCAAAATGATTGCACCTGCTGGCATGTTCAAATTGGCCGAAAAAGACAAAGACCCGCTATTGATGGTACCAATGGGCAATAACTATTATTACTTGCTCGCTCAATGGGGCAACGACCTTCATGCGATGCGAAAGGTTCTTGTATACCCCTTCCGAAGTTTTGAGACCATCATGCAAACCGTTCTGATTTTCTCTGCTTTGGTGGCATTACTCTTTCCTGAGAGTATCATGCGAAGCCCCAAGGATACCGGTACGATAATGCACATCCGAGTAATTTTCTTCTTCTGGATGGTTTTTGCAACAAGTGCTATGACCGCCTTGTATGGAATGAGTAGAATGAAAAACTTCAGTGTGAATCTGTGGAAGAGTCGCTTCCTAGATTAAATCAAGACACAATTACCTCTTGGAAATATTGGGCCCACTCGTTGGGTCCTTTTCCATTCTCAGCCTCATAAGAGCCTATTTTGGTTCGCCTTAGGGAAACCAAGTGACCACCGCTTTGCAATGACCTCCCAATATCATGGGCCAATGAACGTATGTAGGTCCCTTTGCTGCATACTATACGTACGTTCAAAACATCGTCTTCAAAACTTAGCACCTCGATTTCACGAATGTTCACTTGCCGGGGTTCCATTTGTATGTCCTCCCCAGCTCTTGCCTTCTCATAAGCGCGAACTCCGCCTTTTTTAATCGCAGAGAATATGGGCGGAATTTGAGCAATATCACCTGTGAAATTAGCCAGCACCTCATGAATGCCTTCCAGGGTGATATGATCCGTAGGAAAGGTAGCATCTACCGAGCTTTCAAGGTCGTACGAAGGAGTTGTAGCACCGAGCTTGATACCTGCCGTATACTCCTTTTCCATACCCATGAAAGAAGAAATTTCCTTGGTTTTTTTACCTACACAAATGATCAGTAAACCAGAGGCCAAGGGATCGAGGGTTCCGGCATGTCCAACCTTGAGTTTTTTCTTACCCGTAAGTTTTTGCAGGGTAAAGCGAATTTTGGCCACCGCTTGGAAGCTTGTCCATTCTAAAGGCTTATCGACCAATAGAACTTGACCATCTATAATTTCTTGAGGGGTCAAAAGCCGAGTACTTGGCTAGCCAAGACAATAAAAGCAACCGCGAAACAGTAGTATGAGAAATACTTCAGTTCTGCACGTTTCACCAACTTAATCATCCAGTTACAAGCTGCTATACCGCTCACAAATGCCGCTACAAGGCCTAATAACAAAGAAGTGATGTCGACCTCTATTCCCATGGCTTGACCCGCGATGATGTCTTTTGTGTCCAATAGCGTTTTACCGAGTATAATAGGTAAAACCATTAAGAATGAAAAGCGTGCGGCCTTCTCACGGTCAACACCTAATAAAACGGAAGTTGAAATGGTAGCTCCACTTCTACTCACCCCTGGAAGGATCGCAATTGCTTGAGCCAATCCAATAACGATAGCATCCAAGCCATGAACGGACTTCGAAGTCTCTCTGGCTCGATCCGCAAGAAATAATAATATTCCTGTTAATGTGAGCATCGCGCCAACCAACAACAATTGGCCGTCAAAAAGAGCCGCAATCTGATCTTCGAAGACCAAACCTATGAAGGCCGCTGGCACCATTGAAATAAGAATATAAAAAGCAAATTTGGTCTCTTGGTTCCATCGGAACTCGAGTAAACCCGCCAGAATACGCGCAATGTCTTTTCTAAAAACTACAATAGTTGATAGCGCGGTACCTGCATGGACAACGACATCAAAGGTAAGACTCTCCTCACCCGTCATGTTTAACCCAAATAGGGCTTTTCCAATTTCTAAATGGCCAGAGCTGCTTACCGGCAAGAATTCTGTAATTCCTTGGATGATCCCAAGGATAACGGCTTGGATAGGTGTCATTGTAACGTATTAACTTTCCTTACGCTTCATCATAATGGCCACGATGGGCAGCACGAGTCCAATGAATATGAACCAAGGTGCTATACCAATGCGCTGTGTACCAAAAATTTCAGGATTGAATTCGTTTGGAGAATCTGCACCACCACCGAGCATGAGGGCGAATCCAATTGCTAACATGACTAAGCCCGCAATCAAGACTAAATATTTTCGACGGTCAAAAAGGAACGTGTCTTTCGATTCCATAATCAGTAGTATAATTCGTTTGTTCTTAATTTTAAATAACGGCGAATAGCAACGGCCGTTGAAACCCCTGGCACGAGTATACTCAGTGCTACTACAGCCGCTAAAACGAAAGTAGTGGTCTGTACTGAGAATAAAGCAGAAATGGCAGGGAAATATGATTCCAAAGCTACTCCTAATCCATACAATAGTAAGAGACTCAATACAGCCGAAACCAGGCCAAGCAAGATACTTGTCAAGACATAAGGTCGACGAATAAATGCTGACGTAGCTCCGACGAGCTGCATTGTTTTGAGAAGAAATCGTTTCGAATAAATGGTGAGGCGAATACTGCTGTTGATTAGCGCCAATGCTACTATTAAGAGCACTACCGATGCTGCGATAAGTAAGATGGTGATTTTTTCAATGTTTTGATTGACTAAACCAATCAAATCTGGATCGTAAAGAACATCCTTGATGTAATCGTCCTCCAACAAGCTTGCTTTCAATGTTTCCAAATCACCAGAAGCCACGAAATCCGCATTGAGGTTTATATCGATGGTATTTGACAAGGGGTTGTAGCCCAAAAAGTCAACAAAATCCTCACCGAGGTCTTCTTGCAATTGGAGCGCGGCATCTTCTTTTGTTATGAGCGTGGCATTTTTAGAATAATTGGCCAATTGCTGCGATTTCAGCAAGGTTCTTAACTCTTCTTCAGGCACACTTTCATCAAGCACAAGGGTGAAAGTGAAGTTTTCACGTACCGCTTTCCCTAAGTCTTTTGCAGAAAGTACAAGGTGCCCTAGAACTCCTACTACGAATAGCACTAGGGTCATAGAGATAACTACCGACAAGTACGAACTGCGTACCCGTGATGTTGTGAATTTTTGTTCTTTGGAACTCATTGCAGCGAAAATAGTAAATCTAGCGGCGCATTCACTAATTTCGCGCGTGTTCAACACTTCTTTAACGATATGGAGTACAACCACAACGAAATAGATAAGAAATGGCAAGCAAAATGGGCCGCTGAAGGCACCTATGCAGCGAGCAATTCTAGTGACCAACCCAAATTTTATGTGTTGGACATGTTTCCCTACCCTTCGGGTGCAGGTCTTCATGTGGGTCACCCACTAGGATACATCGCCTCAGATATCTACGGACGTTATAAAAAACAGAAAGGGTTCAACGTACTCCATCCGATGGGCTATGATGCCTTTGGATTGCCTGCCGAACAGTACGCTATTCAAACAGGACAGCATCCTGAGAAAACCACTGAGATCAATACGGCGCGTTACCGCAAGCAATTGGACAATATTGGTTTTGGATTAGATTGGTCGCGTGAGTTCAAAACAACCGACCCCTCTTACTATAAATGGACACAGTGGATTTTCATTCAACTTTTCGATGCGTGGTATGACCACAGCGAAGGAAAGAGCCGCCACATCAACAGCTTGATTGCACACTTCGAATCTCAGGGTACAGCGGATTTGAATGCAGCACAAACTGAAGCGCTATCTTTTTCTGCCGATCAATGGAACAGTAAGTCTGAAAAAGAAAAATCGGACATTCTGTTGAATTATCGTCTGGCTTACCGAAGCGAAAGCAATGTAAACTGGTGTCCTGCTTTAGGAACCGTTTTGGCGAACGACGAGGTAAAGGACGGCCTTAGTGAGCGCGGTGGGCATCCCGTGGTTCAAAAGAAAATGATGCAATGGTCCATGCGAATCACAGCTTTCGCGGACCGATTGCTCGAAGGACTCGATCGCATCGACTGGAGCACCTCGCTAAAAGAAACGCAACGCAACTGGATTGGAAAATCTGTAGGTGCAGCGATCTTCTTTGATATCGACGGCCACGATGAACAGATTGAAGTATTCTCTACACGCCCAGATACGCTTTTCGGAGCGACTTTCGTGACCTTAGCACCAGAGCACGAATTAGTAAATACCATTACCACGGCCGAGCAGCGCGAGGCCGTAGCAGCGTACCAAGCACAAGCGGCAGCACGTAGTGAGCGTGATCGCATGGCCGATACAAAGACCATCAGCGGTTGTTTTACTGGCGGTTACGCCATTCATCCAATTAGCGGAGTGAAGGTACCCATCTGGATTGGTGATTACGTCTTAGCAAGCTACGGAACGGGGGCTGTAATGGCTGTACCAGGCCACGACAGCCGCGATTATGCTTTTGCAAAACACTTCGGACTCGAAATCGTGGAAGTAGTCGCTGGAGGCGACCTCAGCGTCGAAGCTTTTGAAGCGAAAGAAGGAAAAATGGTGAATTCCGATTTCCTCAACGGCATGGAATGCATGGACGCAAAGGCGAAAATGATTGAGCATCTTGAGGAAATTGGCTATGGAAAAGGTGCTACCCAATTCAAGCTGCGCGATGCCATCTTCGGCCGTCAGCGCTACTGGGGAGAACCCATTCCCGTTTATTTTGAAAACGATATTCCAAAAACACTACCGCTAGAGGAATTACCGCTCACCTTACCGGCGGTGGATGCATATTTACCGACAGAAGACGGCGAACCGCCTCTAGCGCGCGCAAACGACTGGACCTACAACGGACACCCGTTGGAGACGACCACTATGCCAGGTTGGGCAGGTTCTTCATGGTACTTCTTGCGTTACATGGACGCACACAATGACGCAGAATTTGCTGGCAAAGCCACTACGGAATATTGGAATCAGGTGGATTTATACGTTGGCGGCTCTGAGCACGCTACAGGCCACCTCCTCTACTCACGCTTCTGGACGAAATTCCTTTTTGATATGGGCTTCATCAGCTTTGACGAGCCGTTCAAGAAGTTGATCAATCAAGGGATGATTCAAGGCATCAGCGCCTTCGTTCACAGGATTAATGGCACCAATACCTTCGTGAGCGCCGGCTTGAAAGACCAGCACGAGACTCAAGCCATTCATGCAGATGTAAGTTTGCTTCAAGGCGACGAACTTGATATCGATAGCTTCAAGAATTGGCGCGAAGAATACAAGGATGCAGAATTCATCCTCGAAGACGGGAAGTACATCTGTAGCCGCGAGGTTGAAAAGATGTCGAAGTCGAAATTCAATGTGACCAATCCAGACGATATCGTCGAAAAATATGGCGCCGACGTGCTTCGTATGTACGAGATGTTCCTGGGACCAATTGAACAAAGCAAACCGTGGAATACACAAGGACTCTCCGGAGTAGCCGGCTTCCAGCGCAAGTTCTGGAAACTCTTCCACCAAGGAGGTACGTTCAACGTAAGCGATACACCTGCGGACAAGAAAGCATTGAAGGCTGTACACACTTGTATTAAAAAGGTGAATGAAGACATTGAAAACTTCAGTTTCAACACCTCGGTCAGTGCATTTATGATTGCCACAAATGAATTGACCGATTTAAAGGCCAACAACCGCGAATTACTAGAACCTTTAGTGCGTCTTATTTCGCCGTTCGCTCCACATCTTGCGGAAGAATTATGGGAGAAACTTGGAGGCGAAGGTTCCGTTACGCATGCAGCCTACCCTGAGCACAACGAGGCCTTCCTTGTCGAGAGCAGTAAAAACTATCCTGTTTCGTTCAACGGTAAAGTACGATTCCAGCTCGAGCTTCCTGCGGACATGAGCAAAGAGGATATTGAAAAAGCCGCTATGGCAGATCCACGCACTGCCGAGCAGATTGGTGACAAACAGGTGCGCAAGATGATCGTCGTACCCGGCCGCATCATCAACATCGTTATCGGATAAGCGCCGCAGGCGAAATCACATGTGATGAATTAAAAAAGGCGCCCTGCGGGCGCCTTTTTTGTGTTACAGTTGGTCTAATTTTTTCTTCAAATCCATCATGTAAGCCCGGTAAGCATCCATGCGATCAGCCTCGAGTGGCTTTGCATCTGGCAGCTTTTGTTGGTACGGATCCACTTGCTTGCCATTCACCCAGAATCGATAACAGACATGAGGGCCGGTTGCAAGACCGGTAGAGCCTACATAGCCGATCACATCTCCTTGCTTAACTCGGACACCATCTTTGATGCCCGGTTTAATTTTACTCATGTGTAAGTATTGTGTGGTGTAGGTGCTGTTGTGGCGCACTTTGACATAATTACCATTGGCAGAGGTGTAGGTCGCTGCGATGATCACCCCATCAGCCGTTGTCATAATGGGTGTTCCTGTTGGCGCTGCATAATCCGTTCCCAAGTGGGCCTTCCATCGTTTCTGCACTGGATGGAATCTACGACCACTGTACCGAGAAGATATGCGCGTAAAGTTCAAAGGTGCGCGCAGGAAGGTTTTGCGCAAGCTTCGCCCCTCCTCATCGTAATAGTCATTAAACCCTAACTCATTCTCATACGGGAATGCATAAAAATCATTTCCCATATGATTCAGGTCCGCTGCGATGATTCGCTTCAAACCAACATATGTGGTATCATCAACGTATTCCTCCTCATAAATTACCTTGAAGGAATCGCCTTTTTGAAGTCGGAAGAAATCAATGGTCCAGGCATAAACTTCTACGAGTGACATTGCCAATGCATTGGTACCCCCTGCCCCATTAACGCTCAAATACAGGGCATCTTCAATGGTACCTGAAATTTCCTTGCGACGTGTAGTGCGCTCCTTTTCTACCTTTTTCGCGTAGATCGAATCGGACTTAAGTGATACAATGTAATACTCGTAGGTACTCTCGGGATAGATAAAATATGAAGGGAATAAAGAACTGTCCCCGGTCGCAAATTTCACCGTCACACCCGCACGAATTTTACGGACATTAAATACGGACTCCACGGCTGCTGCGATCTGATAAATCTGTGCCGTAGAAATTCCGCGCTTACCCAGCAAGGCACCAAAACTTTCTCCTGAGGCAATGGTGTGGTCCTCAAATCGCAAGGTATCAGCAGGAAGGGTGAGAAAGAATTTTGGCTCCGGCGCCACTTCCTCAAAATCGTCATCTAAAATGGTTGTGGTATTCCCTTCTGAACGAAGTGCACCAACGATTAATATGATAAAGACCGCTGCTACAAGCAGCCACGCATACTTTTTCAACTTCATGAGCCTTGCTCTATTTCCTTTAGGACCTCATCTACCCAACTCTTGCCCCACTGCGCACGTTGCTCATCGGTCCAAAGTTCTGGATAGAAAATGCGACGCTGAAATCTAGGCGGCAAGTACTTCTGCCAATTGGTTCCTCCCGTAGCAGCTATATCTGAGGGCTTTCTGCTCAAGTAACGAACGGCTGTTTTATAATGTTGTAACGGCCAATTAACATTGACGTTCAAATCCAATAAACGAAGCGCATTTTCCAACTGTGCTTGTTCCTGCTCGCTTACACCACTTTGTAATAGCTCTTGGTAACGCTCCCAAATGTTGCAATGCTCATAGGAATCGGCTGCGAATAGCAGGTCGTCCCAGTATTTTTCAATGAATTGTACAGCCGTATATGCAGGTTGTCCGGTATCCTCAATTTTTGCTCCGTCCTTCCAATAAATGAACTCCATTTGTTCTTCTATGGAAAAATCACGGACTTCTTCACGTTTAGTTTCTGCGACAATATTAATCAACGGCGCACAGCCCAATTCGATAATGCGGTATTGTACACTTTGAAACCCTGATGCGGGTGCAAGTGCATCGCGAAAGGCAAGAAACTCTTCTTTCTTCATGCCTTTTTCCATGACGCCGAAGCTGCTTCTTAAAGCCCCAAAGTAGCGATTGATTCGATGAATACGTTCAGTAAAATCCTCTGCACTAAGATCACCTGCTGCGATGGCATCAATCTCAATCCGTACAAGCTTGAAATACAGTTCTGTGATTTGATGATATATAATGAAAATGGGCTCGTCAGCAACTTCAGTGACCGGGCGCTGAAGGCTTAGAAGCGTGTCCAATTGGATATAATCCCAATAATTTTGAAAAGAGGCACGCTGCCATCCGTTAACATAGGTTTCAAAATCTTGGCCAGTACGCTCAATCTTCTCGCGCAGTGCGGCCAATTTTTCCATCAATTCGGGACTCCACTCCATGGTATCAATAGGTTTCATTCAAAGTTAGCCATTGAGGCCAACGGAGCGGGATTTTAGCTAGAAGTTTTAAACGATTTTTTACGCTTTATACACGCTTTAGCGTGAAGACAAACTCCGTTCCAACGCCTTCTTTTGACTGGACTTGGATGCGCTCGCCGTGACGGTCGATGATGTGCTTGACTATCGAAAGACCCAAGCCAGTTCCTCCCGCGTCGCGAGAACGGGCCTTATCTACCCGATAGAATCGCTCAAAAATATGCGGAAGATCGGCTTCCGCAATACCGAATCCATGGTCTTTCACACGAAACTCCACTTTATTCTGAACGTTTGTGACCGAAAGATGCACGGTCGAACCTTCCTCACTGTATTTAATGCCATTGACCAAAAGATTATCCAGCACTTGCTCTAACCTTGGAGCATCACAATATACTTGAGTCTTAGAATCTATATCAAAGTCTAATTTGATTTTAGATTTCCGCTTGGCGGCTAAATTTTCAATCTCTTCTAGCGCATCGTCTATGAGTGTGCGCACACGTACAGGGCGAATCTGAATATCGTACTCACCGCTTTCAACCTTAGTCAACACGTCCATGTCCTTGACCAACTGTGTCATGCGCTCCACAGATTTTGCAGCTCGACGCAAGAATTTTTTAGCCACCTTTTCATCTGTAATAGCCCCATCGAGCAGGGTATAGATGTATCCCTGAATATTAAAAATCGGTGTCTTCAACTCATGACTTACGTTGCCAATATATTCTCTTCGAAACTGCTCTCTACTTTTTAACTCATCCACCAAGCTACTTTGTCGGGCATTGAGATCTTCGAGGGTTCGCTCTAATTCGAATAAGCTGGATGATTCTGAAATCTGTTGCTCGGTCAACGCAATACCCTGTTGAAGCACTCGACGCTTTATACGAAGCACTCGACGTTTTAGTATGAAGTATGCTGCGCCGTAAAACAGTCCAAAGACGCTGAAAAAAAACAAGAGCACAACCACCCAAAGTGGAACAATAGATGTTGTGGTATTTACAAACAGTGCCAGTAATAACACCATCAGCAAGGTGGTCAATCCGCTCAACAACGCGGTAAAAAGAAGAACCCTACTCTTTGGCATTAATCCAGTTGTTCAAATTTATAACCAACACCTTTCACGGTTTTGATGCGGTCGTCACCAATTTTTTCCCGCAATTTTCGAATGTGAACATCAATGGTTCGCCCACCGACAATGACTACGGTACCCCAAATACGGTCCATGATTTCCTCTCGCGAGAATACTTTACCCGGCTTACTGGCCAATAAACTTAAAAGCTCAAACTCCTTACGGGGCAAATCAACGATCTCACCTTTGAGCTCCACATGGTAACGTTCTGGATCAATGATTATATCCGCAAACTCCATACGCTCGCTGACCTTCTGTTCCGCAACGGGACGTCGGCGCAGCAATGCCTTGATTCGTGAAATGAGCACCTTTGGCTTCACTGGCTTAGTAATGTAGTCGTCTGCACCTGCCTCGAAACCGGCAACTTGACTGTAGTCTTCACCGCGCGCGGTCAGAAATGCAATAATGACATTTTCCAAGGCTGGTACCTTCCGGATCTGATCGCATGCCTCAATACCATCCATTTCAGGCATCATCACATCCAATAAAATCAAATCAGGAAGTACTTCTTTGGCTTTTTTAACCCCACTCTTACCGCTGTTGGCTGTAAAAACTTGGTATCCCTCGTTTTTAAGATTATAGCCAACAAAGTCGAGTATATCGCGCTCATCATCAACTAGTAAGATTTTGTATTCGCTGTGGTTCATGCCAAATGCTTTGTACAAAGATGGGAAACAAAACCCCTCCTTCCTACCCCATTTAAAATACTTAACATTAAGCAAATATGGAGATAACTCAAAGGTAATGCCTAAGGTCAAGGAATAGAATCAAAGTTGATATCCGCTTAAAACTCAGTTTACACAGCACCACTTCATTTGTAGTGTCAAAACAATTCAACTTAGACAAAATGAAATTCAACAATCTAATGATTATTGCCGCAGTGACGACCCTCTTCGCTGCTTGTGAAGGAAACGGTGGTGAACCCGTTGACCCCAATGTAAACCCACTTGAAGTAAATAAGGCCGGAATTCTTACTGCCGACGAAACGTGGAGTGGAGACTCAATCTATGTATTAAATGGACGTGTGGTAGTGCCAGCAGGTGTAGAACTTACCATCGAACCGGGAACCATTGTCAAGGGAAAAGAAGGGGATGGCGCCAATGCCTCTACTTTGATTATCGCACAAGGCGGTGTACTTAACGCACAGGGTACCGAAAGTGCCCCAATCATCATGACCTCTGTTCTAGACAACATTACGGTGGGTGAAAGCGCAGGAACTAACCTTGACCAAACCGATGCGGGTCTATGGGGAGGATTGATTGTTCTTGGCAACGCCCCTATTTCAGCTGATGCTGCTACGGCATTGATTGAAGGGCTTCCTGCTAACGAAACTTATGCCGTATATGGCGGCACTGACGCAAACGACAATTCTGGTATTTTAGAATACATCAGCATTCGTCACGGCGGTACACTTATCGGAGATGGAAATGAGATTAACGGACTCACTCTCGCGGGTGTAGGCTCTGCAACTACTGTTAACCATATCGAAGTAGTTGCGAATATCGACGATGGAATTGAATTCTTCGGCGGCACGGTTAATGCCACAAATTTAGTAGTGTGGGCGCAAGGCGATGACGCTTACGACATTGACCAAGCTTATTCTGGAACGATTGACAACTTTGTTTATGTCGCAGGTCCAGATTCAGACCACGGAATGGAGATTGATGGACCAGAAGGTTCTTACGGAGCAGGCTTTATTGCCAAAAACGGGACCCTTTATGGAATGACTGCGGAAATCGCTGATTTCCGTGATTCAGCCATGGGTACTGTTCAAAATATCTACATTACAGGTTTCGATGATGCAGGTGATTGGGAGATTGATGAAACCGGTGGCGCATTCAATTATCAAAACGGCCTATTGAACTTCTCAGAAATCGAAATTGATCTGAGCGGTTATTCTGCAGGCACCACTATTGACAATGTATTCCTAGATAAGAGTGGTTCAGGAATGATGTGGGACCCTGCAAGTTTCGCAACTGCTACAACCTCACAAAGTGTAGGCGCTGATGAAACAGTGTTTACGTGGACATACACTTCTCTAAAAGGCGCATTCTAAGAAAAGTCAGTTAACAGAAAGTTAACCAAAGATTAATTGGCCCGAGACACCCGTCTCGGGCCTTTTTGTTGTCTTTGCACCACGATTAACCGCAGGATAATGAAGCAACTATTTTTATTTCTCACCCTAGCTTTTTCTATTAACTCTTTCGCCCAAACAGGAATCATTCGTGGTACTGTCTACGAAGATGAAACCAGCGAACCCCTGTTTTATGCAAACGCGCAAATCCCTGCTCAAGGTGCCATCGCCTTCACAGATTTTGATGGCAACTTCGAGTTAAAGGTAGCTCCGGGAACCTACACTTTGGAGATCAGCTTTCTAGGACTGGCAACGCTTCAAATACCTGGAGTTGTGGTGAAAGATGGCGAGGTTACGGCATTCGAAAACCTGCGAATGTTACCTTCTACCAATGAGTTGATGACAGTTACAGTTACAGCCTCAGCCATGCGCAACACAGAAAGCGCATTGTTGGACGTGAAAAAGAAATCAGCCACGGTAATGGACGGTATTTCTTCACAAAATTTCAAAAGAGTGGGCGATGGCAATGCCGCTGCTGCAGTGACTCGTGTTCCTGGTGTAAGTATTCAAGGCGGTAAATATGTCTTTGTTCGCGGATTGGGAGATCGCTACACCAAGACCCAATTAATGGGTATGGATATTCCCGGGCTGGATCCAGATAAGAACTCTCTTCAAATGGACATCTTTCCTACAAACATCCTTCAAAATATTGTGGTATTGAAGTCCTTAACTTCAGACCTCAGCGCGGATTTTGCTGGAGGACTTGTCAATATTGAATTGGTTGACTTCCCGACACGTAAAACGCTTAACATTAGTAGTTCTTTGAGCTATACTCCGGGAATGCACCTGGTTGAGGGACTAGGCTATAAAGGCTCCGCTACGGATTTCTTGGGCTTTGACGCTGGTTTCCGTAACAACCCACTTCCCTCACAATATATTTTCGGAGGAATTCCGAATCCCGCATTAGACGATCCAATCACCACGGAGCTTACTCAGAGTTTCTCACCAGTATTACAGGCACAATCGCGACAAATGCCTATAAATGCATCCTTAGGTATCAGCTTCGGTGATCAGAAGAAAAAAGACAACGGCAAGACCGTTGGCTACAATGGTTCATTCTCCTACAAAAGCAACACTGACTTTTTCGGTTCGGCGACAGATTCAAATAGAACATACAGCCAAAACTTCTACCGCAAGCCAAATTCTGTGGATGATTACCAATTATTGGCTGACCGTACACAGGTAGGTTCTTTGGCCGTGAACAATATCCTTCTCAACGGTCTACTCGGGTATTCAATTAAAGATGAAGACGATAAATACCGATTCATGGTGATGCACCTTCAAAATGGTGAATCACGCACAGGACGTTTTACGGAGACTGCTTCAATTGAAAATTCCTTCGTCGGTCAGCGTGATAACCTAGAGTATAGCGAGCGTTCAATTTCTTCCATGTTCTTCAACGGCCAACACAGCCGTAACGAGAACAAAACGAAAATTGATTGGCGCATTGCACCAACGTATAGCCGCATCGCAGACAAAGACATTCGTTCAACCTCTTACCGCACCGAGGATAGCGAGTTCAACATCGCCCCTGGGGAAACAGGATTCCCAAACCGTATCTGGCGTAATTTGAATGAATTCAACCTCTCCAACAGAGTGGACATTACAAAAACCCATGAATTGCGTGGTAGAGATGCCAAAACAAAATTCGGCGCTAGCTACAACTTCAAATACCGTAATTATGAGATTTTGAGGTACCAATTACGTGCGAAAAATTTGGGCGAACTAGATGCGTTGACTGGAAATGCAGATGAGCTTTTGACAGATTATTACGTTTGGGACCCAACCTCAGATGCAGGCATGTACTACAGCGGGAATTACGAAGCAAACAACGCCTACCAGGGTATTCAAAGCAATTTCTCTGCTTATTACAGCGAAGAATTCAGCTTGAACGCTCTTACTAAGGTAGTTGCTGGATTGCGTGCAGAGCGTTATGATCAGTTCTACACTGGTGTCGATCAACAAGAAGCAGCTGCCCCAGGTACTGGATTGAATTACCGTTGGGCACCAGTATTAAACAACTTCAACCTCTTCCCTACGGCCTCGTTGATTTATTCGGTGAACGAAAACACCAACTTCCGCCTTGGAGCGTTCCGAACTGTGGCTCGTCCATCGTTTAAGGAAAAGAGTGCAGCTCAGATTGAAGATGTCCTAACAGGTATCACCTTTATCGGTAACCTCGATTTGGTCAACACCATCATCAATAACTTAGATGTTCGTTATGAATACTTCATGGAAGGCGGACAAACCATCGCCATCTCTGGATTCTACAAGCACTTTACCAACCCTATTGAATTGGTAGCATATAGCGCCGCAGCACCATCGAATTTCCAACCAAGAAACGTCGGTAATGCGACGGTGGCTGGTGCTGAGTTTGAGGTAAGAAAGAATTTAGCCTTTTTGGGACTAAAGCATTTCGAAGTAAACTCTAACCTTTCTTTGATCTACTCCGGGGTAAGTCGTGATTCAAGCGAGTACGCTGCCCGCGTTGCTTCTGCCCGCACTGGGGAGGTAATCGATGAGATTCGTCCTATGCAGGGACAATCGCCGTACTTGATCAATGTCGGCTTAAACTATAATGATCCGGAGAAAGGATGGCAAGGCGGGTTGTTTTACAATGTACAAGGAGAGAAACTATACATCGTTGGTGTAGCGGACAACCCTGATGTTTTCGAAGTTCCGTTCCACAGTTTAAATTTCAACCTGATGAAGAACTTCGGCGAAGACCAACGCTACCAAGTTGGCTTCTCGATCAACAACATCATGGACGATACACGTGATCGAATATTCCGCAGCTACAACAGCGCTGAACCTTTCTTCAGCACTTGGGCACCGGGAAGAACTTTCAAATTGAGCTTCCGCTATTCGCTATAAGCCCAATACAATACCTAATTTTGAACCGCGCCCGAAATGGCGCGGTTTTTTTATGCTTGATTTTCGCGACATCTCCGCTCAAAACTTTGAGCAGCAGGCATTAGAGCTTTTCCATTGGCAAAGCCAAAACAATCCGACGTACGCGAAATACTGTGAACTCCTGGGACGGAACCCAGCGGGAATCTCTAAAATCCAAGACATTCCTTTTTTACCCGTTGAGCTTTTCAAAAACCATAGGATTCAGTGTGGGAACTGGACTCCGGAGATTTCCTTCTCCTCAAGCACTACCTCTGGAGGATCACCAAGCTTTCACCACGTTCGTGAAAAAGCGCATTACGAGCGTGTATACCGACAAGGGTTTGAACTGGCCTATGGCGCCATGGAGGACTGGACCATTTTAGCACTCCTTCCTTCCTACTTGGAACGTTCAGGCTCTTCCTTAGTCACCATGGCGGAAGGACTAGTTGCCGCTTCAAACGATCAGAGGAGTGGGTTCTTTCTATACAATAATCAAGAATTGGACACGTTGCTCCAAGAATTGGCTGCTGAACAAAAACCTACCTTATTACTGGGAGTAACCTTTGGTCTGCTTGATTTTGCCGATTACCTCAACGGACGCACCATTGAATTTTCTGAATTGCGCATCATGGAAACGGGCGGAATGAAAGGACGCAAAAAAGAGATGATTCGCAAAGAAGTGCATCATTACTTAAAGAATGCCTTTCCCCGATCGCCTATAGACAGCGAATACGGCATGACGGAACTCATGAGCCAAGCCTATCTAAAAGATTCTGGGCTCTTTGAACCACCACAATGGATGCGTTTATACACCAGGGACATTGCGGACCCTTTGGCGCAGCCCATGCAGAATGGCGCACGCGGCGCACTGAATGTTATTGATTTAGCTAACGTTGATAGCTGCGCATTTTTAGCCCTTTCCGATCAAGGCCAAGTCTTTGAAAACGGTACATTTGAGGTATACGGGCGATTAGACAACAGCGAAATCCGTGGCTGTAACTTGATGATTACTTTATGAGAACATTACTCCTATTAGCTTTTCTGGGTGCCTCCCTATCGGCGAATGCACAACTTATTCGACGTTCCGCTGACTTAGCCGAAGATGGTGGTCACCTCTCGCTACGCGACAGTGTTCGTGTAGCCGCATATGATAATGGAACGAGCACTTATGAAGTCCATCTTCACTGTTGGGTACATGAAGATTTTGTCAATGTGGTCGATAAAAGGGTGATGGCCGATGCGGCGCTACTTTCCCAAAAATTTGATACCCTGGGCACCGTTAGAGACAGCTACCCGTTGGACTCACTTTGGGAAAGCGGAGGTCGTCGCAAATCCAATTTCTATGAAGTCATCTTATCGGGAACATTAAACAGTCGTCATCTTGAGCGTCGCAGCTTCCCTACCTACCGAGTGGAACAGTTCTTTTCTGAAAAGCACATAGGTTCTATGAAAGAAAACTTGGAAGCTGAACTCGAAAAAGGCGGCTGGGAAAGAACGGCTTATGGGGAATACGATGCATGGGCTTTTTTAGATCAACAGCGCAATCCTAGCAAACCCGAGCTGCAAGCACTTTTCATTTTCCGCGGGAGCATGCCGTACGTTTTGATCAACAAAGGCGAGTTATTTGAATATTCAAAACTCAAGCTCACTGAGGACAGAGATTATGGCACCTACTATTTCTTTCAGCGGCCGAATGATCGGTTCTTAGAAGAGATTGACAACATCGTGCTGAACTACATTCCATTATAAAAAAAGGCGCCCTGCGGGCGCCTTTTTTATGTGATGAAAATTTTTTCTTAGTCCACGATGGAGATGAGGAAGTAGTTTTTCTTTCCTTTCTGTGCGATGATCAATCCACCGGCAACCACATCCTCTTCGGATAGGGTTTTCTCTAAATCAATCTTACTCTTGTTAATGGCAACTCCATTGCCCTGTACCATCTTTCGCGCCTCACCTTTTGAAGGGAAGATTGCAGTATGCTCGGCCAAGGCCTCAACGATGTCCAATCCTCCGGAAAGGGCAGTACGTGGTAATTCAAACTGTGGTACGCCTTCGAATACACTTTCCAAGGTTGCACGGTCCAGCTTGCGAAGCTGCTCCTCCGTGGCTTTACCGAAGAGAATTTCAGAGGCAGCTTGCGCGTTCTCGAGGTCTTCTTTACTATGCACACGCTCAGTCACTTCTTCTGCCAAGGCTTTCTGAAGCTTGCGTTGATGAGGGGCTTCATTATGTTCTGCAATCAAAGCCTCGATTTCCTCTCGAGATTTGATGCTAAAGATTTTGATGTAGTTCTCAGCATCTGAATCCGCCGCATTCAGCCAGAACTGGTAGAAGGCGTACGGCGAGGTGCGGTTCGGATCCAGCCATACGTTTCCTCCCTCGGACTTGCCAAACTTGGTTCCATCTGCCTTTTTAATCAACGGGGTGGTCAATGCATGTGCCGAACCGCGGCCCAATCGACGAATAAGTTCCGTCCCCGTGGTGATATTACCCCATTGATCCGATCCGCCCATTTGAAGCTTCACACCATTGTTTTTCCAAAGGTGGAAGAAATCGTAGCCTTGAATGAGCTGGTAAGAAAACTCTGTGAAGCTCATACCGGTCTCCAATCTGTTCTTTACACTGTCTTTGGCCATCATGTAGTTTACACTGATGTGCTTACCGACGTCGCGGATGAAACCGAGGAAGTCAAACTCCTTGAACCAATCGTAGTTGTTTACGATTTCGGCACTATTATCCCCGCAATCAAAGTTTAAGAACTTCTCAAGCTGCGCTTTCTGACAGTTCAAGTTGTGCTGTAGGGCTTCCAGGTCGAGTAGGTTGCGCTCGGCGCTCTTACCTGACGGATCTCCGACCATTCCGGTCGCACCCCCGACCAATGCGATGGGTTTATGTCCAGCACGTTGAAAGTGCACTAGGGTCATGATTTGCACCATATTACCCACACCTAATGAATCTGCCGTTGGATCAAAGCCGATATAACCGCTGACCATTTCCTTGGTCAACAATTCTTCAGTTT
>CAYNLA010000007.1:0-17720 GCA_964397915.1 uncultured Polaribacter sp.
TAGGTATGGTTTCGCCTTAGGGCGAAGTGGTTCTTATTTCAGCCAGCTTTTATGGTACTTGCCGTCGCTTAACGCAATCGCCTGTTCGGTCACCATCAGTGGTTTAAAGGTGTCCACCATCACGGCATATTCTTCCGTTCCCTTTTTTCCTATGGAGCCTTCATAGGTGCCGGGGTGAGGACCGTGCGGAATGCCCGCCGGATGCAAGGTGATGTGGCCGCGTTCAATATTGTTCCTGCTCATAAAATCCCCGTCAACGTAGTACAAGACTTCATCGGAATCGATGTTGCTGTGGTTATATGGAGCCGGTATGGATTGCGGATGGTAATCGTACAAGCGTGGCACGAAAGAACATACCACGAAAGCATTGGTTTCAAAGGTTTGATGCACCGGAGGCGGTTGGTGTACGCGACCGGTGATGGGTTCAAAATCTTTTATGTTAAAGGCATAGGGGAAGTTAAAGCCGTCCCAACCTACGACATCGAAAGGATGTGAAGCATAGATGTAGTTGTGCATCATGTCTTGCTTCTTCACCTTAATGGTAAAATCGCCCAATTCGTTGACCGCAGGAACATGCTCTGGTGTACGTAAATCACGTTCGCAGTAGGGGCTGTGCTCCAATAATTGGCCAAACCAATTACGGTAACGTTTTGGCGTGTAAATGGGTGAGGCACTTTCCACGATAAACAGTCGGTTGTCCGTGGTGTCAAAGTGCAATTGCTGAATCATGCCTCGAGGAATCAATAAGTAATCCCCAGGCCCAAAGATTAGCGCACCCATTTGCGTGTATAGCGTACCTGATCCTTCGTGCACAAAGATCATTTCATCTTGCTGCGCGTTCTTGTAGAAATAATCCACCATGCTTTTACGCGGAGCGGCAAGGGAAATGGTTAAGTCGCTATTGGTAAGTACAGGTGTTCTGGAGCTCAAGTAGTCGTCTGTCGCAGGTACTTTGAAGCCTTCCAAGAGGTAGGCTTTCATATTTTTTTCGACAGCGATTTTAGGCTTTACATCTTCACTTTCTAAAACTTCCTTAACCATAGTTGGCGGATGCTCGTGGTAAAGCAGGGTCGACATCCCGTCAAATCCTATGGTGCCAAAAAGTTCTTCGTGGTACAAGCTGCCATCCTCTTTTCGAAAGGTGGTGTGCCTTTTATGTGGAATTCGTCCGGATTTTTGGTAAAACGGCATACGGTTCTGTTTGCAGGTTCCCTACAAATATAATGTAACTTCGAGGTGTAAAATCTGATCTATGTCATCCGTTACCAACCATGCACTAGCATTGTATAAATCGTTCAAGTCAAGACAAACCATCGGACCTATTCGTGATGCCATTGGCAACGATATTGAGACGGCATATGCCATCCAAAAAAAGCTCATACAGCAGCGTATAGCCGATGGTGAGCGCGTCGTAGGTAAAAAAATTGGACTTACGAGCCCAGCCGTTCAAGCACAACTGGGTGTGGATCAGCCGGATTACGGTGTGCTGTTTGATACCATGGACCGATCGGCAACGCGTGTAATTCACATGCGTGAACTTATGCAGCCTAAGGTTGAAGGAGAATTGACGTTTGTTTTAGGAGCGGATATTCTGGATCCAGAAGTGGAGATGGAGGCATTGAAAAAGGCCATCAAGGAGGTGCGAGCTTCTATTGAAATTGTAGGTTCTCGAATCGAAGGTTGGAACATTCAGATTTCCGATACCATCGCTGACAATGCTTCTGGCTCACATTTTGTCATTGGCGCTGATGCCAAGTCACTGGCAGAGGTTGATACGGCTGCCGTGAAAATGGTTCTGAGCAAAAATGGGGAGGTTGCTTCCGAAGGTACTGGGACCGCCTGCATGGGTGACCCCTTAAATGCGGCATTGTGGTTGGCTCGTACTATGGCGAAAAATGGCCAGCCACTAAGGCGTGGCGAAGTTTTACTTTCTGGCGCTTTAGGTCCAATGGTACCTGTTGAGGAGGGCGATGTTTTTGCTTTAGAAGTGAGTGGATTCGAAACCTTGGTGATTCGTTTTGAGGTATAGCGCATTCATTATCGGTCACTTACGCCACATTTAATATTTCATTAACTTCATTCTTAAGGTGTTGCATTAATCTGAGAAGAGGTTACATTTGCGCACCTTTTTACGGAAATGAAGAATAAATATTTAGATCTCGTTGAGCAAACGTTTGATTGGCCAACTGAGGAGTTCGAATTGAACAATGCCGGAACACTAATGTGGAACGGTTTGGATCTTATGCCCATAGTTAAAGAATATGGGACGCCACTTCGCATGACCTACTTGCCGAAGATTGATGAAAACATCCAACGCGCCCGCCGCATGTTCCATGTCGCCATGGCAAAGGTGGATTACGATGCAGAATACCACTATTGTTACTGCACCAAAAGCAACCATTTCAGTTTTGTTATGGAGCGCGTTTTGGACAATGGGGTGCACATGGAAACTTCTAGTGCGTTTGATATAAATATTGTCCGTAAAATGAAGGCCAAAGGTCTATTGACGGATGACCAGTTTGTGGTTTGTAACGGATACAAAACCCCAGCTTATCTTGAGAATATTGCGGGCTTAATCAACGACGGCCACCGCAATACTATCAATGTAATAGACCACGTGGAGGAACTCGAAGAATTGACTTCCCGCTTAAAGCATAAGGCCAAAGTGGGTATTCGAATTGCCTCGGAAGAAGAACCCAAATTTGAGTTCTACACCTCTCGTTTAGGTATTGGGTACCGCGATATCGTCGATTTTTACAAGAGTAAGATTGCGGACAACGATTTGGCGGAATTGAAAATGCTCCACTTCTTTATCAATACCGGAATAAAGGATACCGCATACTATTGGAACGAATTGCGCAAATGTGTGATGGTTTATATAGACCTGAAGCGCATTTGTCCAACTTTGGACAGCTTGAATATTGGCGGGGGGTTCCCGATCAAAACGAGTTTGGGCATGGACTTCGATTATGAGTACATGGCGGAAGAGATCATCTCTCAGATCAAAACAATGTGTGATCATGCGAATGTTCCAGAACCAAATATCTTCAGTGAATTTGGTTCGTATACCGTAGGTGAGTCAGGGGCCAATTTCTACAGCATTCTTGGTACCAAGCAACAAAATGATAGAGAGTTGTGGTACATGATTGACAGTTCATTTATGACCACGCTTCCAGATAGTTGGGCCATCAATAAACGTTTTATCATGTTCCCTTTGAGCAAATGGGATAAGCCATACGAGCGTGTTTTATTGGGAGGGTTGACTTGTGACTCCGACGATTACTACAATTCTGAACAGCACGTGAATGCGATCTTCTTGCCGCGCTTACGGAGATTGGATGCTGAGCCACTAATCATTGGATTTTTCAATACGGGTGCATACCAGGAAAGTTTATCAGGCTATGGAGGAACTAAGCATTGCTTGCTCCCTGCTCCGAAACACGTTGTGGTTAATCAAGAAGATGATGGAAGCATCACTACTAAACTCTTTGCCGATCAGCAATCGGCCGAACAAATGCTAAATACTTTGGGCTATGAATAAAGGACCTATCTCTCAATTTATGGCGCATCACTACCGCCACTTTAACGCGGCGGCTATGGTGGACGCGGCGAAAGGTTATGAAACCCATATTAATTCGGGCGGTAAGATGATGGTAACTCTCGCAGGGGCAATGTCCACCGCAGAGCTAGGCATTTCATTGGCCGAGATGATTCGCGAGGGTAAAGTGGATATTATTTCTTGTACTGGGGCAAACTTGGAGGAAGATTTGATGAATCTGGTGGCGCATTCGCATTACGAGCGTGTACCGGAATACCGTGATTTGACACCAAAGCAAGAGCGTGAATTACTAGATCGCGGCTTGAACCGAGTGACGGATACCTGCATCCCAGAAGAAGAAGCTTTCCGTCGTTTGCAAGGACACATTGAGGACATTTGGAAAGACGCAGAAGCCAAAGGTGAGCGTTACTTCCCACACGAATACATGTATAAGATGCTTCTTTCTGGTGTCTTGGAACAATACTATGAGATTCCACCAGAGCACAGTTGGATGTTGGCCGCTGCAGAGCGCAACCTACCAATTGTAGTTCCAGGTTGGGAAGATTCAACCATGGGTAACATTTTCGCTTCGTACTGCATCAAAGGAGAACTTAAAGCCTCTACAGTGAAAAGTGGTATTGAGTACATGCAATGGTTGGCGGGATGGTATACTGAAGAGAGTAAATCAGCCTCCATTGGATTTTTCCAAATCGGAGGGGGTATAGCTGGTGATTTCCCAATCTGCGTAGTACCGATGCTGTACCAGGACATGGAGTTGGAGGATACGCCTTTCTGGGGATATTTCTGCCAAATTTCTGATTCAACCACTTCCTATGGATCTTATTCTGGCGCTGTCCCGAACGAGAAAATTACTTGGGGCAAGCTAGATGCGGACACCCCAAAATTTATTGTGGAAAGTGATGCAACCATTGTTGCTCCTTTAATTTTTTCTTGGATATTAGGCAAATAATTAGCCGCGTGCGGCCCACCTGATGGGGGTCGCGATATTAGCTTAATAATGTGTGATTTAGCCGATTTACATTACTAGTGATATCAAACATATTTAGGAGATGGCAAAGCGATTTGTGATCAAGGACTACAAGTCTATGACTCCCGACCTAATGGCGCTATTGGTCGAAGCGTACCCAGACGGTTTCGAATACGATACCGAGTATTTTACCAATGCGAAGGGAGAGCGTGTTGAAGCGGTGCCTTTGGAAACAGAGGACACGAAGTACCTCATTAAAGTGAGTACTACGTTGGTGCAAAATTTCGAGGCCTTCGAGAGCGAAGAAGAGGATACGGATAATGATCCGGAAGATTTTGATACAGAAGGCGTAGAAGACGACGACCTTTAGTAATTTGGGGGCATGATACAACGCAAGCTCCTTATTCTAATGTGCTGTGCATTTTTTGCCAGTACATCATATGCACAAAATAAACGCACCTTCATCCCTGAACCGGGTGAAGGTGTTTCTTTTAATACATCGGCCTTATGGGTCGTGGGTGCCCCGGAAGCTTTTGAGGCGGGCATGCGTGCAAATAGCCAAGCCATTCATTTCATGCGTGACAATGTCATCGGCATTTCACATTTTTCTTGGGCTTGGGGCTTGGGTTATAGTGCACACTTTTACAATGGCAACCTTCACCTAGACGTTTCAGAAGACGGTACGACTACCCCTGTATACCTTGATCCTGAACAATACAATAGCAATCGATTTGCCACGGAATACGTAGATGCAAGTTTTGAGTTGCGCTACCGCGGTACAGCGAATTCTAAAGGGAGGTACAATCGCCTCTACTTAGGTGGGCTGGTGGGTTATAAAACAGACTCCTACAGCTACCTTAAAAATGATAACTATCGCGTCAAATTTTACAACGTTGGAGGATTTAACCCGCTTCGTTATGGGGTATATGCAAAGTTAGGTAGAGGACAGATTAACTTCTTTGGTTTCTATGGACTCAGCCCTTTGGTTACGGATGGAGCCTTGTTGGACCAATGGAGTGATGCCCGCAGTATGAACGCGGGACTCAGCATTACACTTTAAATCACTTTAAGGGAACTGCGCTGCAAGCCTCACCATAGCTGATTTTTTTAGCTATGGGCTTCAAATATTGAACGGCTTGAACATAGGCATCTCGTGGGACTCTTGAATCGCCACAGCCTTTTAAGATAATTGGCTTGCCACGAAAAGCTTCCCAATCTACTCGGGCCAATTCCTCTCTGAAGAATTGGTTCCAAAATGCTGCGTCCGATTCGGCCCATATGCTTTTGATGCCAACATCCGATAACCGGCTAGAAAGTAGAATAGGTGCCCACGCAGGAATGATCATATCTTCACTGCAATACGTGCGTACAATCGCACCCTCGAGTGCTACCGTTTCTAGGTTTTTTAGCGTTGCCCTAAATTCCGTTTCGCGAAGTATGCCGCCATGTTCAATCAAAGACACAAGGTCTAGGGCCGCAGTCTTCGTCGGTAAATAATCTTCTAGATTAAATGTGATTAAGGGGCTTTGGGCCACCTTGTTGATGATTTCTCCTTCGCTCATTACCCGTTAAAGGTATAATCTCTGTAGAATTCTTGGTTCTCTTCAGTGCGTAAACCTGTGAAGACAAACCCTTTTTTATCTGGACTGATCGCCTCAGTGAGTCGTTCATTGTGCCACAGTTCATAGGTTTCAAAGGTTACTGCCGAACGATTTTCTAGTGCTTCGAACAAGTTTAATCGGCCCACCTTAGACCAGCCACTTTCAACGGTGCCTTGGAAAACCTTTGCCTTAGATCCAGAACCGTAGCCCATAAATCCAATGGTCATGCCTTCAATATTTTCGCCTTTATCGGCTGCATCGCACAACGTACTTAATAGCCCCATAAAGATTGAGGCGGTATACATATTACCGATGAGGCTTGAAGCACGCTCCGCTGGGGCCAAGGCTTTGGCTACATAAGCACGGTAGTAATCGCTCTTGCTGAAAGCGCGAATCCATTCTTTTGCTTCGGCTTTATCGGCGGGCATATCTCCACCCATTACCGCTACAACATCGTCCCATTTTCCGTTAGCTTTCATCCAATCCAGGTAGAAGTTTACGAGCATACGGCGTCCTTGGAATGCATAGGGAAGGTGCATTACTACCTTGTCCCAATCCAGGGCGGGGTTCGTAGTGACTTTGGTGCCAAAATTTTCAAGTGCCTCTTTAATGCGGCTTACATAAGCAAAATTGCTGTACTGACCGTCAAATACCGGCTCCTCAACATAGCTGCGAAGCATGGTATTTCCTCCCCAGAATCCATTCGTAGTGGCCAGCTTTTCTGCAGCTTCTTCCAAGGTCATTTCTACACCAAGGAGTTTTGCAGCGTCAACAAAGACCTCCGCCTTGGAGAAAGAGCGTCTGGGCTTAAAGAAATCACGTTCCCCTTTGGTGGCAACTCCTATGGCCGGGTTGATACTGATGAGGTCTGGGTTTGATCGTACGGCAAGTGCCACAGATCCAGCGCCCTGAGTATATTCTCCTGTGCTTTCGAGGTCGTATTTGGCCAAATCTGAGGCTACGACAATGGCGATTTTATCTGGATTTTGTTGCGCCCAAAGACATGCGTTTTCTAGTGCGTCGACAGCGCTAATGCAGGCGAAAGTCATATCAACTGCATCCACATTGCGCAAGCAGTTTTCACCGTGATCCGCTGCCAATTGCTTTTCAACGAGATCAAGTATGTAGGTGGCAGTAGGTTTTGCCGAATCTAGAGCGCTTTCTGTTCCTAGGTACAAGCGACCTACGGAAGATGGATGTATATTTTCTTCGCGGAATAGACGTAGTACTGCATTAGCACCCATGGTGGCAGCATCCTCATCTATATCAGGAAAAGACATTGAGGTTAATCCCAATCCCTTGTTCAGCTTGGCATATTCAATATTTCTTGCTTCTGCAAGTGTTTCAATTGGCAGAAATTGAGACGGTACGTAGTAGGAAAGAGCGTGTATACCAACTTTCATTAGGCGGTGTTGTAATTATTAAAATTGAGCTAAATGCCTCAAAAGAAGCGGCTAAATAACGAATACCTAACCATTTTATGTGGCAAAGGTTTGAATTTTGGCTTTTTTTTAAAGCATCCCTAATTCAAGTTTGGCTTCCTCGCTCATCATGTCTTTATCCCACGGCGGATCAAAAGTTATTTCTACTTCTACATCCTTTACCGTGTCAAGAGCACGTGTTTTTTCCTTCACTTCTTGCGGGAGGCTTTCCGCTACCGGACAGTTCGGCGAGGTTAATGTCATGAGGATATGTACATCGCGTTCGGTGCTGACCTGCACGTCGTAGATCAATCCGAGCTGGTAGATGTCTACGGGAATCTCAGGATCGAAGATGGTACATAGTACGCCTACTACCTCTTCACCAATCTTTTGCATTTCTGCGTTGCTCAATTCTTCGCTCATGTCTTGGAAGCCTAGGAAAATGCCAAGGCGTAAATTTTCATTTGTTTAATCATGCTCATCAAACCGTTCGCACGGGTAGGACTGAGGTGATCTTTTAATCCGATTTCTTCGATGAAGTTCAATTCTGCACTCGCGATGTCCGCAGCAGGTTGTCCGTCAAAAACATCAATCAACATCGCAACAATACCTTTTGCGATGATGGCATCGGCATCGGCCCAGAAACGAACAGAATGCTCTTGCTTCTCGGCTTTTAGCCACACTTTGCTTTGACAACCTTGGACTAAAAGGTCATCGTCTTTGTCGCTTTCGGGCATTGCTTTTAAGCTCTTCCCCATTTCAATGATGTGGTTGTATTTGTCCATCCAATCATCAAAAAATGCAAATTCATCGACGAGTGCTGCTTGCTTTTCGCTTATGGTCATTCCTAAGGTTATTTTAACATGTTCACGGCACGCTCGAGGGCAGCCTTGAAGAGGTCAATTTCTTCTTTTGTGTTGTACATGGCGAAGCTCGCGCGTGCGGTCCCTGCGATACAAAACTGGTCCATTATGGGCTGGGTACAGTGTTGTCCGGTTCGAACAGCAATACCTTGTTGATCCAGTAGTACTCCCAAGTCGTATGGATGGGTTCCATCAACAAGGAAACTTATTACACTCGCCTTGTGCGCTGCAGTACCAATAATTCTAAAGCCCTCAATGGTGCTCAAGGTTTGAGTGGCGTAATTCAGCAATTCCTCCTCATGTGCGGCAATGGCTTCAATGCCTATGTCGTTCATGAATTTTAGCGCTGCGCCAAAACCAATTATTCCTTCGATGTGCGGTGTGCCTGCCTCAAACTTGTGTGGTATGTCGGCATATGTGCTTTTTTCTAAGGTGACCGTGGCAATCATTTCGCCGCCACCTTGGTAGGGGGGTAAAACTTCCAATCGCTCGCGCTTCCCATAAAGCACTCCCAATCCTGTAGGTCCGTACATTTTATGAGAGGCTAGGGTGAAGAAGTCCACATCCCAGTCTTGAACGTTTACTCGTGCGTGCGGTCCACTTTGTGCCCCATCAACTAGGGTCCAAGCGCCCACCGCTTTGGCGCGTTCAAGAATCGTATGCACTGGATTGACAGTACCCAAAGCGTTAGATATATGGTTGAACGCAACCATCGCCGTTTTTTCGTCAATGAGCTGCTCCAACTGATCTAGAATCAATTCTCCTTTATCATTGATCGGAATGAATCGCAAAGTAGCTCCGGTGCGTTCACACAGCATCTGCCAAGGCACAATGTTGCTGTGGTGCTCAAGCGCAGTGATCACGATATTATGCTCAGGGGTAACAATGGCACCCATTCCAAAAGCGATCGTGTTGATGCTGTCGGTAATTCCGCGGGTGAAGATGATTTCGGCTACTTCGCGGGCCCCAATGTGGGCACGAACCTGTTCACGAACGGCTTCCATCGCATCCGTAGCGCGTTGGCTTAACGTATGAACGCCGCGGTGAACGTTAGCATTGTCCTTGAAGTAGTAATCGCGAATGGCATCAACTACGGCAATGGGTTTTTGAGCCGTGGCTGCATTGTCCAGATACACCAAGGGTCTCCCGTGGATCTGTTGGTCCAAAATGGGAAACTGCGAACGGATGTATTGAACGTCGTAGGCCATTAGAGCGCGAATTCTAGATTAATGCCCAGCTTGTTGGCGATGACCTTATTCAAGCGCTTCTCCAACTGAGGAATCTTAACGTATTCCAAGGCATCCGAGGCAAAGGCGTAGGTCATTAAACCTTCCGCTTCCTTCTTTGGGATCCCGCGTGAGCGCAGGTAGAAGAGGGCGTTTTGGTCCAATTGGCCAATGGTACATCCGTGCGAACATTTCACATCATCTGCGAAAATCTCGAGTTGAGGCTTTGTGTCCACTTTGGCCTTATCGCTCAAAAGAATGTTATCGTTTTGTTGGAAGGCATTGGTTTTTTGAGCCTTTTGGCGCACCATTACTTTCCCGTTGAATATACCATGGCTGTTGCCTAGGTAGATCCCTTTATACAGTTCGCGGCTGTAACAGTTTGGTTCCGCGTGATCAACCAACGTGTGATGATCTACAGTTTGACCGTCGCTTATAATGGTCACTCCATCCATGTGGCTTTCTGAATGCTCACCGTTGGCGTAAAAATGTAAGTTGTTACGGACCAATTTTCCTCCGAAACTATAGGTTCCTACATGCACGTTGCTCTGGCGCTCTTGCTTGATGTGCGTATTGTCTACCAATGAGGCATGAAGGGCATCGTTTTGAACCTTATAGTAGCTCACGCGCGAATCTGCGGCTGCAAAAACTTCACTAACGAAATTCGTAAAACTCGGCTGTGTACCAATGTTTTGATGGCGTTCTACAATCTGTACTTCCGCATTTTCTTCTACTACGATCAGATTGCGGTTTTGTGAGAATGCTGCGCCGTTCTCATCGGTGGTGAGGTATAGAACCTCAATGGGCTTGTCTACGGTCTGATTGCGCTTCACACGAACAAAAGCGCCATCATCCGCAAAAGCGGTATTCAAATCCACAAAGGTTGCGCCTTCAGGTGCCGCCTTGCCGAGGTATTCCGCAATGGTATCTGGGTATTTGTTTAAAGCTGCCGCGAAGGTGCACACGTCAAATTCACGGTGTGAAGTCTCACTTAGCCAAGAGCTGTATTTCCCATTGATGAAAACCAACTTATAGGTATCCAAATCACTGAGAAGGTACTGCTTGATATCCGCAAATGAAACGGCATCGTCTCCTTTTAGCAGGATGCGATACTCTTGCTTCAATACAGGTTTGAGGTTGGTGTATTTCCACTCCTCGTCCTTCGTTGTTGGGAATCCGCTTTTCTCGAATCGGTCCATGGCCTGCTTGCGCAAGGTCACAACCCCAAGATTTTTGCTGCCGTTTAGTTCGGATTCAGCAACGAGAAATGAAGAAAGTAAATCTTGTGCTAAATCTGTCATGCGTTTTCTGCCTTGATCCAATCGTATCCGCGTTCTTCAAGCTCTAGTGCCAATTCTGGTCCACCGCTTTTCACAATTCTACCCTTGTACAATACGTGAACGTAATCTGGCTTAATGTAATCGAGAAGTCGCTGGTAGTGTGTAATTACAACTACTGCGTTGTCTTTGCTGCGAAGCTTGTTCACCCCGTTTGCCACAATGCGAAGGGCATCGATGTCCAAACCTGAATCGGTTTCATCGAGGATGGCCAATTTTGGCTCAAGCATGGCCATTTGGAAAATCTCGTTTCTCTTCTTTTCTCCACCTGAGAAGCCTTCATTCAAACTGCGGCTTAGGTAGCTCTTGTCCATCTCAAGCAATGCGCTTTTTTCGCGCATCTTGGCCAGCATCTCACGCGCTTCCATAGGCTCTTCTCCGCGGCCTTTGCGGCTCTCGTTGATAGCGGTTTTGATGAAGTTGCTCACCGTTACCCCAGGAATTTCTACGGGGTATTGGAAACTTAGAAAAATACCTTTGTGTGCGCGCTCCTCTGGGGCAAGATCGAGCAGGTCTTCACCTTCAAAGTCGATGGTGCCACCGATGACTTCGTATTCATCGCGACCCGCGACCACGCTGCTTAATGTTGATTTACCAGAGCCGTTTGGCCCCATGATCGCATGCACTTCGCCTGCGTTGATTTCTAGGTTGATGCCCTTGAGGATTTGGTTATCTTCTATTTGGGCTTGGAGGTCTTTTATTTTTAGCATGATCTTATCCTACGGAGCCTTCTAATGAAACTTCCAATAGTTTTTGTGCTTCCACGGCGAATTCCATGGGCAGCTGGTTCAATACTTCTTTACAATAGCCGTTGACAATAAGTGCAATAGCTTCTTCGGTGCCAATTCCACGTTGGTTGCAATAGAACAATTGGTCCTCACCAATTTTCGAAGTGGTCGCCTCGTGTTCAATTTGTGCCGTTGGATTTTGCGCCTCGATATACGGGAAGGTGTGTGCACCACATTGATCGCCCATCAAGAGCGAATCACATTGACTGAAGTTTCGCGCATTTTCTGCTCGCGCACCAACACGTACCAATCCGCGATAGCTGTTGTGGCTTTTTCCAGCACTGATCCCTTTAGAAATGATGGTACTCTTGGTGTTTTTACCCAGGTGAATCATCTTCGTTCCGGTATCCGCTTGTTGGTATTTATTTGTTACCGCTACGCTGTAGAATTCTCCAACGCTGTGATCCCCTTTGAGTATACAAGAAGGGTATTTCCAGGTAACTGCAGATCCTGTTTCTACCTGAGTCCAACTTATTTTGGCATTGCGCTCGCAAAGACCACGTTTGGTAACAAAGTTGTATACCCCACCTAGGCCATTCGCATCGCCTGGATACCAATTCTGCACTGTACTGTATTTGATTTCAGCATCGTCTAGTGCGATCAGTTCTACCACTGCAGCGTGCAATTGGTTTTCATCGCGTGAAGGTGCTGTACATCCTTCGAGGTAGCTCACAAACGAGCCTTCATCCGCAACTACGAGGGTACGCTCAAATTGGCCCGTACCGGCTTCGTTGATTCGGAAATAAGTGCTTAGTTCCATGGGGCAACGAACTCCCTTGGGGATGTAACAGAACGAACCGTCAGTAAAGACGGCACTGTTCAAGGCTGCATAAAAGTTATCGCGCTTTGGCACAATGGTTCCAAGGTGTTTGCGCACCAACTCTGGATGTTCCTGAATGGCATCGCTCATGGAACAGAAGATGATGCCTTTTTCGCCTAAGGTCTTTTTAAATGTGGTTGCTACGGATATGGAATCAACAACAACGTCCATTGCTACGCCGCTCAAGCGCTTCTGCTCGTCCAAGCTAATGCCCAAACGCTCAAATGTTTTTAGTAATTCGGGGTCTACCTCATCCAGGCTGCCTAATTCCTTTTTTTGTTTCGGGGCACTGTAATACGAAATTGCCTGAAAATCAGGCTTTTGGTAAGTTACATTGGGCCATTCGGGCTCGACCATTTCTGACCAGATGCGAAATGCATCCAATCGCCATTCCAACATCCATTCCGGCTCGTTCTTCTTGGCACTGATCATGCGAATGACCTCCTCGTTAAGACCCGGAGGAACGGTGTCGCTTTCAATGTCCGTGGTAAAACCGTATTTATAGTCGGACGCGGTGATTTCGTCTAAGATTTCGTCGCTCATAGGTTATACTGCGAAACTTTCGCCACACCCGCAGGTGCGCGTCGCATTAGGGTTATTAAAGTTAAATCCTTTGCCGTTCAGACCGCCGCTGTACTCTAGGGTCGTCCCAATGAGGTACAAAAGCGCTTTTTTCTCGACAACGACTTTGACGCCATTGTGCTCATACAACTCGGCATTTTCAGGCATTTCCGACACAAAATTCATTGTATAGGAAAGGCCAGAACATCCCCCGCTTTCCACGCCTACACTGATGTAGGTGGATTCCAGGGTTTTTCCTTCTTCGCTCATTAAGGCAGTTAATTTTGCCTTGGCTGTATCTGAAACTGTGATCATATTATTTAGACGCATTCTAAACACGCGGCACAAAGTTAAGGAAAACAGGAGTTTTTTCGTCCCTTTGCAATGCCTAACGCAATAACTTTGCTCTATGTTCGAATCGAAAAATCCTCAACGCACGCCGATCTCCTCTTTAGGAGAGTTTGGCCTCATCAACCACCTTACAGAAAACGTGAGCGTGAAACACGCAAACACATCGCTGGGTATAGGCGATGATGCGGCGCTTATTGATATGGGCGATTACTACCAAGCGGTCAGCACGGATCTATTGGTGGAAGGTGTACACTTTGATTTAAGCTACATGCCGCTCAAACATTTGGGCTACAAAAGCGTAATTGTAAATTTGAGTGACATCTATGCCATGAACGGCATCGCGGAACATATTACCGTAGGTATAGCCGTTTCGAATAGATTCCCAGTTGAGGCTTTGGAAGAAATTTATGAAGGAATCAACTTGGCTTGTGAGAAGTACAATGTTGATCTTATTGGTGGCGATACGACATCATCACGTTCTGGTTTGATGATCTCAATTACTGCCATGGGCCGAGTAGAAAAGCCCAAAGCTGCGAAGCGTTCAGGTGCAGGCGACAATGACCTTATTGTGGTTTCTGGAGATTTGGGAGGAGCTTATATGGGGCTGCAGGTTTTGGAACGTGAAAAGCAAGTCTACTTGGAGAATCCAGATATGCAGCCAGAGTTGCACGGTCACGAGTACATACTTGAACGTCAACTGAAACCTGAGGCGAGAAAAGACATCGTTGAACTTTTGAATGCCTTGGAGGTAGTGCCCACATCGATGATTGATATTTCTGACGGATTGAGTTCAGAGTTGATGCATTTGGCCACCCGCTCGAACGTTCAGGTGAATGTGTACGAAAGCAAGATTCCTATTGACCCTTCCATTTACACACTGTGTGAAGAGTTTAATCTTAGTACGACAACGGTTGCGATGAATGGAGGTGAAGACTATGAATTGCTTTTCACTATTCCCATCGCAGATCATGATAAAATTAAGGCCAACCCAAATTTAACGGTCATTGGATACGTCAAGGACGGCTCTGGAGCGAACATGATTACGCGCGATGAAAAAGTCATCGAGTTGAAAGCACAGGGATTCAATCACATGGAATAGACTGAATTTTACCTCAAAAAACTCGATTTTTAACAATTTGAGCTAATTCCTGATGGAGAAGTATGAGGTTTTTGGTGTAACTTCATAGCACCAACCAAAAACCTAGTGCTATCATGGAAGAGAAATTAATCAACAACATCATCCGGGGCTATCCCTTTTCATTTCCCTTTTGGAAAGGCCCCATGGATCAAAACATCACTTTAGAAGAGGCAAAAGAGATGAATGCTTGGAAAGGCATCAGAGGATGTTCTACCCTGAGAGAGGAAGAGTTTAATATGCTCTCAGGGAATATTCGAAAGCTCTTTGCAATCTATGCTTCGGGCAAAAAGAACCATCCAAGGTGGTCTGAATCCAAACATGCCGTTCGCGCGTTTCCACATTCTTACATGCGCGCCATGGGCATTACCGCTCCCATGAAGAGCTGGATGCCTAAGTTGATCTAAAATTTAACCTCAGGAGGAAGGACGTGGCCCCACTGTGACGCATCGAACCAAGCTAAGCGACCATCCCCTAACTCAAGAAAGAACCACCCTTCGCTGCTCTTGCGCAGTTGGGCGGCGCTCCCCTCACTGAGCAACAAAATCCTTTTCCCTTGTCCGTAAGGTTCACTGTATCCGTAGGTGCTAGGTGCCGTGGCAATGCAGAGATCACTTTTTGGTGTGCTCCACCAACTCAGTCCTATGAAGACGAGTGCCAATGTGGTAATCGTGAATGGCCATCGCCAATTCATCATGGGAGCGCTCCATTTGCGCAGCGCCAATAGGAGTGCGCTGGCGGCAAGGACTACAAGAGCTGACCACAACCATCCTTCATTTGGCATAAAGCCGCGCAGTTGTATACTGAACCATTGTCCTAAGCTTTGCGTTGGGTCGACAATCGCATCGGATAAACGCAGTTGAATCCAGTCTAGGTTATGGCGGGCGTCCGCATTTTTGGGGTTTAGCAAAAGGGCTCGTTCGAAAAACAGGCGTGCTTCACCAAGCTCACCCAATCGGGTATAACAGTTTCCAATGTTATAAGCGACTTCAGAATTAAGGTCAAATCGGCCAATGTGAAGTAGCTCTATTGCTTCGGCATAATCGCCTGAATCGTAGAGGGCCTGGGCACTATCTAATCGTGTACTTATATCCATTCCCAAATTGCTTTAAATTCATTCAACACTTGCGCATCATCCCCAATAGCACCATGGGCATATTGTGCCATTTGACAAAGCTCCATGAGTCGATGAAGTTGTGCTCCCTGATCCTGGCCAAATGCTTCAATAAGGGCCGATTTTTGGAGTCCCTCCTTCGTCATTCCACGGGCAATGAGTCGGTTCTCTAGGGTATTCAGCATAAGGCCGAATCGGTCCGCATCTCCTTTTTCAAAAGCGAACAACACTTGCTTTTTCTCTTTTGCCATTGTGGCTTGAAGTGACGGTGCCTTACCCCCCATCTTAATGCCCTGGAGTCCCCAGAGTAAGAGGGTTGTTATTCCCAATATGCCGATAAGCTTCCAAAGCAATCCACCATTCGTTCCCGAATCTTCAACGCTTTGCAAGTAGCGGATATCTGAATCAATGTCCTTTACCTCACGTTTTTGGAGGGTCATCCCATCCGTAGGTGAGGCGCTCGCGGGAGCTTCTGCACCACTAAGTACCACCAGGCTTTCTTCAGCAAGCACAATCTCCTCGTATTTTTCAGTCTTGGTATTAAAGAAGTTCCAGCGCATCTCAGGCAAAATGAAGTTGCCTTTAAACTGGGGTACGAGCAAATATTCTAATTCCTTGTATCCACGCACACCGGAGGTAGTATAGTCAATCTTCTCATTGAATTTAGGGTCGTAGACATCGAACCCTTGTGGGGCGATAAGTTCAGGGACTGAGATCGTATTGAAATTTCCAGTTCCGGAAATTCGGATTTTTAAAGTGATGCTCTCATTGCCACTAACTTCGGTACGGCTCAAGCTGCGTTCTAATTTGAGTTCGCCCACGGCGCCACTGAACCCGGCGGGTGAAGGTGAGGGCAAAGGTTTGATGGTGACCGCGGGAATTTTCGCCGTTGCTACTTGGGGAATAAATGTAACTTCTGGCATGCCCCAGAAATCGGCCCGTCCCGTACGAACCTGTAGTTGGGCACTCATTTTTAGTTCTTGCCCTCCGAGCGTTCCTGGCTGGGTGGGAGTGAGTAGTTTTTTGTCAAAATCGAGGACAGTAACATTTTTACCGTCGATGACCTCTCTGCGTTCCCGTTGCTGTACGTCCAACTGATTTTGTAGAACGCCTTCAAAGTTTGGGGTCTGTACGATGTTTAGATTGCGCAATGGTTTGGACCAATAGGCCCGAAGTAATAGCACTAAAGGCTCACCAACGTAAACGCTTTTCTTGCTGGTTAGAATCTCAACATTAAAGGCATCTTTCGCCCGTTCAGCCATTGGGTCTTCTCGTACCGCACCGGCTTTAACTACTATTTCAAGCGTATTACTTTTTAGCGTACCGTTCTTGCTCTTTTGGGTAGCGGGAGGGATGTTAAATGTGCCCTGTTCCTTCGGCATGAGCTGGTAGGTAAGCTCGCGCTGAAAATTCACGGAGCCGTTAATGATTTGTGTTTGCTGCGAGGAGAATGGGCCTCCAACGATCAAGAAGTTTTCAAATGCCGGAGGCTGAATTTCTCCACCGCGCTCCGTAGTGCTGAAGGTGATTCTAAACTGTTCGTTTAGGCCTACGGTTGTTCTCGAGCTTCGCGCAGTGAGCGTTCCGTCCTGACCAAAGGCCACGGCTGTCCATAAAAACAGCACCCCAAAAAGCAGGTATTTACCAATCCTTTTCACCACTCTTCTTTTTTCCTTTTGCCTTCTTGGCGTTCATTTTTTCAGCGGTCTTTTCTTCGGCGCGCTGAATGGCTTCTAATAAGCCTTTGATCTCTTCCGGGGTCATTTTCGCCTTGCTTTCACCACCGTCTTTAGGTTGGTTTTGGTCGCCTGGCTCACCGTCTTGATCTTGTTGTTGCTCCTCGTTAGGCTCGTTTTCGCCCTCATCGCCTTGACCCTCCTGGTCTTGGTCTTTCTTACTATTCTGGTCGTCCTGATTCTCCTCTTGTGGATCCTCTTGTTGATTGTCCGATTGTTCTTTCTCTTCCTCTTTTTCCTG
>CAYNLA010000007.1:17820-44960 GCA_964397915.1 uncultured Polaribacter sp.
CTTGTGGATCCTCTTGTTGATTGTCCGATTGTTCTTTCTCTTCCTCTTTTTCCTGTTCCTGTTCTTGGTCCTGGTCTTGCTCCTGTTGTTGTTCCTGCTGCTTCTGTTTTTCAAGCGCACGGTTTAAGTTATAGATAGCATCCTTTCGGCCAGGCTGACGCTTAAGGCTTTCAATATACGCCCCAGCAGCTTCTTGGTACTTTTCGTTTTCCATCAAAAGGTTGCCCAGATTGTACAAGGCATCGCTTTGTTCGGACGGGTTTTCGGTGCTCTGAACGGCATCTAGGAGTGCCCCAGAGGCACCTTCCATATCTCCGGATTGTAGGCGTGCAGTACCCTGGTTGTATTTTGGTAGAAAGGCATCAGGCTGTGCGGCTGCGGCGGCATCATAGCGCTCTAAGGCACCTTCTATGTTGCCTTCGGTTAGGGCCTTGTTTCCTTCGCGGATGGCTTTGCCGTATTCGTGAAGGTTTTGTCCTTGGGCTGCAGAGGTGCTGAGTAGGAAAGCGAGGAGGCCGATTGTTTTCAGCGGCACGCGGTTGGGTAGCATGAGGTAGAGCAGCAAAAGGGCAAGGCCCGGAATAAGGAACCACATGAATTGGGAATCGTAGTTCATGGCAATCTCCTCTTGAATGTCCGATTTTTCTCCGTTCTCAATAAACTCTTGTATTTCGGCAAGGGCACTTTCGGTATTGTTTCCGTCAACGAAGAATGCTTGCAGTTTTTGGGCAATCTCGCCTAAAACTTGCTCGTCGCGGCGGGTGATGACCACTTCGCCGTTTTGGTCTTTTTTGTAGGAAGTTCCTGCCCTGTCTTTACCCATGGGGATGGGGCCTCCTGTGGGAGTGCCTACACCAACGAGCATTACGTTCACCGGCATTTCGGAATCCAATGTGAGGTCATTGTATTCGTGATCTTCTCCATCGGTCAGCACGATGATGAATCGGCCAGCTGGGGAGGCCGGATTAAAGTATTCCTGCGCGTATTCCAGTGCTGCGGCGAGGTTGGTTCCTTGGGAAGGAACTTGGTCGGGGGAGGCACTTTGAAGGGCCATTTTTGCGGCAGCGTAGTCGGTAGTTATAGGAAGTGCAGGGTAGGCGCTACCTGCGTAGGCGACGATTCCAACTCGGTCACCACCCAAGGCATCGATGGATTTCGACATGAGTAGTTTTGCCTTTTGCAGGCGGTTGGGTGCTATATCTTCCGCCCACATGGAGCGGCTTACGTCGAGGGCAAAAACGACATCTGCACCCTGACGTTGAACTTTTTGTGTTTGTCCACCCATTTGCAGGTTGGCAAGGCTAAGACCGATGAAAGCGAGGGCGAGGGCAAGGAGGGTGTGCCGAGTGAAAAATCGAAGAACGCCTTTCTTGCCGGTGGTTAAGTTTCCGTCTTCGCTGAGGTCCAATTCGCGCCAAACCTTCATTCTCCAACGGTGAAATAACCAAGATGCGAGCAGGGTCGCCACTAGCAATGCGGGTCCGATCCAAAGCCATTCGGGATGTTGCCATTTAAATGCCATTAGAAAGCGGTTTTAACCATTACGAAGTTCAACAATAGTTCCAAGCCTATGAGCAGTAGTCCCAACCAAACCCAACGGTAGAAATGCTCGCTGTAACGGTAAAATTGGTAGCCCTCAATCTCACTTTTTTCAAGTGTATCAATGATTCCGTAGATCTCTGCCAAGCTCGCGTTGTCGGTAGCTCTAAAGTATTGACCGCCCGTAGTGCTGGCGATGCGTTTCAGTAGGTCTTCGTCAATGCTTACCGGACGTTGTTCATAGATCAGGCGTCCTGTTCGCGGATCTTTTGCAACCGGGGTTTGTGCCACGCCATTGGTCCCGAGTCCGATCGTGTACACTTTGATGCCAACACTTGCAGCCAGGTCCGCAGCTTGGGTGGGATCAACAAGTCCGCCATTGTTCTCGCCGTCCGTCAACAAAATGATGACTTTGCTTTTTGCTTCACTTTCTACAAGTCTATTCACGGCAGTGCTGAGCCCCATGCCAATAGCAGTTCCCCCTTCGAGCAGGTCGTAGCGCAGTGCCTGGATTTGTCCGTTGAGGAGCGTATGGTCTGTGGTTAGCGGGACCGGGCTATAGGCTTCACCGGCGTAGATGACAAGGCCTAATCGGTCCATCGCGCGGGCATTGACAAAATCTTGCGCAACGACTTTTAGTGCTTCAAGACGGTTGGGTTGAAGATCGCGTGAGAGCATCGAGGCACTGATGTCCAGGGCCATGATCATGTCTACACCCAAGTTTTGGGCGGGCTGCTGAATCACCTCCGAGCTTTGCGGTCGTGCAAGAGCAATGAAAAAGGCGCCGACAGCAAGCCAACTGAATAGGCTACTATTCGCTCGCAGCAACCCAAGAGGACTGCTGGGAAGCTGGTCCAATTGAGAAAACTTGTACCTGTTGAATAAGGCTTTACGACGCCAAATCTTAATCCCAAAAGCCAGCGGCAAGAGGGCAAGACCTAGGAGCCAAAGTGGCTGTGCAAATTCCCAATTACTCCCCATCCTGCTCCGGTTTAAAGGCATGTACCATTGTCTCCGCCTTGTCTAAACAACTTAAATGAGCCTCAACATCGAGGGTGCCTTTCGCAAACTTCACGACATCTGCACGACCCATAATGAAAGCATAATCTTCGCGTTGTGCGGCCGTCCATTTATTCTTAACCAATGCCAAGGCCTCGTCCGTTGTCTTCTCTGCCAATGGAAGACCGCTCTGTATTCCGAGGTAGGTGCGCACGAGGTCTCCCAACGCAACATAGTAGGCTTTGATGTCGGTTTCCCATGGTTTTTGTTCCCGTATTTGGGCCAATTGGTCCATCGCTTGCGCATAGGGATCCACTTCTGGCGCTGCCGCTATCTGTACCTCCGTAACTTCACGTGCACTCCATCGACGCCACAGCCACCAAGCCGCAAGGCCAGCCAATACCGTCCCGAGCAACCACCATTTGTAGGCAAGCATCCACCACCATAAAGAGAACGGGACGTCCATGGGCCCGCGGGCTTCTGCGGCCTCAACTCCTTCCATGGCGGGGAGGAAGTTTAACTGCACGGGAGGAATAATTACCGTGCCCACCAATTGCCCGGATTCATCAATCAATGCCAAATCTTCTGGATCTACAACTCCCGTATCTACAGCCAATGCGGTCCAGTGGTAGATGATCGAAGTTTCCTGTGTATCTCGCGTTGTGGCTATCCATACCAAGGCACTCGAGCTGTCCATAGGGGTAAGCAGGAGTTGTGAGGGGACCTCATAGGTTAAGTCCATTGTACCACCAATAATTTGGGCGGTTGTATCCCAGCGGGCTTGAATAGATTGCGCCTGCACACATACAGTGGTGGCCAAAACCGCCCATAAAATCAACACACGTCTCATCGTCCTTTTGATTTTAAAAATTGCAGTAATGGAGGGACAAAATCATCTTGGTCGGCAAGGGTAATGCAACCTGCACCGGCTCTTTTGGAAAGGTCACGAATTTCGTGAAGGTGTCTCGTGTGCCTCGTTTTCAATGCGTTTTGGAACGACTTGCTTTGGCTGTTGAGCCATTGAATGGCTCCAGTCTCAGCATCGACCACTGGAAGTAAACCGACTTTCGGCAATGTGGCTTCTCCCTGGTTGTAGGCATGAATGGTGCAGAGATCGAATCGCTTCGCTGCAATTTTGAGCGCGCGCTCTGGAAGTTCACCCATGAAGTCACTCATGACGAAGACAATGCTATGACGCTTTTGAATGCGCAAAAGGTGCTCTAAAGCTAAATCCACTCGTGTCCCTTGGTGTTGCGGTTCATGCTCCAAGATGGTTTTTATGATGCGCATGACGTGTGATTTTCCCTTCTTGGGAGGGATGACCTTCTCCACCTGACCTGCAAATAGTATCAAACCGATTTTATCATTGTTGCCCATAGCACTGAAGGCTAGCGTGGCAGCAATTTCAGTTAGCAGGTCCGCTTTTGACCGTTTCGCACTCCCATACTGAGTACTCTTACTGATATCAATAACTAGGAATAGTGTGAGCTCTCGTTCTTCTTCGAAGACCTTAATATAAGGGCTTCGCTTGCGTGCGGTTACGTTCCAGTCAATGCTGCGCACATCGTCCCCATTTTGGTAGGGGCGTACTTCAGCGAAACTCATCCCCCGACCCTTAAAAGAGCTTTGGTATTCACCGGAGAAGAGTTGGTCACTGAGTCGGCGTGTTTTGATTTCTATGCGCCGTACTTTTTGAAGTAACTCGAGTGCGTCCACGGATTAGGGTACCATTAAGGTGTTCAAGATTTCGGTGACGATGCCTTCCGTGGTCAGTTCCTCAGCCTCAGCCTCATAAGTTAGACCAATTCTATGGCGCAATACAGCCGGAGCTACAGCGCGTACATCTTCCGGAGTGACAAAACCGCGGTGGCGTAAGAACGCATGACAGCGTGCCGCTTTTGCTAGAGCAATAGAACCACGTGGAGAGGCCCCGAAACTGATCTTGTTTTTCAAGCCAATCATCTGGTATTCATGTGGGGCACGCGTAGCAAAGACGATGTCCAAAATATAGGATTCGATCTTTTCGTCCATGTATATTTTATCGATGAACTTGCGCGCATTCATGATTTGATCTAGACTAACCACGGCTTGAAGGGTTGCTTCGCCTTCGGACATTTGTCGGCGCATGATTTCACGCTCTTCTTCTTTCTTTGGGTAACCAAGGAGGACCTTCAAAAGGAATCGGTCCATCTGAGCCTCAGGCAATGGATAGGTGCCTTCTTGCTCGACAGGGTTTTGGGTAGCCATGACCAAGAATGGTTTCGGTAAGGCAAAGCTTTCTTCGCCTATGGTTACTTGACGCTCTTGCATCGCTTCAAGCAATGCACTTTGCACCTTAGCAGGCGCACGGTTGATTTCATCTGCCAACACGAAGTTGCTGAAAATTGGCCCTTGCTTTGTTTCAAAGGCGTGGTCCTTCATGTTGTAAATCTGGGTGCCAATGACATCTGAGGGAAGCAAGTCTGGAGTGAACTGTACCCGGGAAAAGGTCCCGCCAAGTGTTTTGCTGAGGCTATTTATGGCCAAAGTTTTTGCCAATCCCGGCACCCCTTCAAGGAGTATGTGGCCGTTTGCTAAAAGTCCGATAAGCAGACCTTCGACCATGCCGTCTTGGCCGACGATGACCTTACTTAATTCAGATTTCAACAAGTCTACAAATGCACTCTCGTTTTTAATTTCTTCGTTCAATGCAATAATATCTGGAGCACCTTCCATACCTGAATTTTTTTGTGTGGGTCAAAAGAAAAAAAACCGCAGCTTTTAAGCCGTTAAAAGAGGGTTAAAAAAGCGATAAAACCTGTCCTTCAGCGATGCCAAAGTATTGGCCTTGCTCCTGAAGTGCGTGTGCGCCGGTAAAGGGTCCGAAAGCGGGGAGGATCCCGATTTGTTCTCCGAAGTAGAACGCTTTCATGCGAAGACGTCCACGCCCTTTGCCCCGAAGCATCACGCCTGGATGAATATGTCCGCAGAGTAAATAATTATCTGGGTAACGATCGGCAATTAGACTTGCGTCGAAGGAAATGTTTGCATTGAAATTAGACCCCGGCGGTTCGTGAAGACAAACGAGTCCATTGAACTCCATACTACTATGGATTTGAAGTTCTTGCCAGTCCGGTAGGTCAATGTCGTGGTTGCCTACAATGAGATGAAAATCCGAATCTGGATAGGTAGCGATGAGTGACCGAAGGTCTGCGGTTTCCTTATTTTGAAGGTTGTGAAAGAGGTCGCCGAGGAAAACAACTTTGGCCTGAGAATGGCGCCCTATTGCCTTGTGTAGTGAAGCCATTGCATGGTCATGGATGCCTTTTGGGGTGGGAATGCCAAAAGTGCGGAAATGACCGCTTTTGCCAAGATGCACATCGGCAATGAAAAGGGTGCGAAGCGCAGGTGCGAACGCCGTTCCATCTGCATAGAGGTGAAATTCAATACCTCCGAATGTATGGGGGACGGCCCCAGGCATTATTTAAAAACGCTCCGTTGAAATACGAATAAAAGACCTACACCGGTCGAAATAGCCGTGTCGGCTATGTTAAAGATTGGGCGAAAGAATGTGAAATAATCGCCTCCCCAGATTGGAATCCAATTGGGCAATTCTCCCGAGAATAGCGGGAAATAGAGCATATCTACGACCTTGCCTTGCAAGAAGGGCGCATAGCCACCAGCTTCTGGCATGAAGGTCGCAACTTTCCCGAGAGAATCGCTAAAGACCATGCCGTAGAAAAGGCCGTCAATCACGTTTCCAATGGCGCCAGCAAGAATAAGACTGATGCCCCAGATTCCCGCATTTCCAACACCTTTAGCAAGGCTCTGACGCAACCAATAAATGATACCGCCGATCGCCACGATGCGAAAAAGTGTCAAGGCAATTTTACCGGCGACACCACCGAACGAGATGCCCCAGGCCATGCCTGGGTTTTCCGTAAAGTGAATGTAAAACCAAGACGTGATTTCGTGGCTTTGACCGAGGTACATAGTTGTTTTCACCCAGATTTTGACAATCTGGTCGAAGAGTAATGTACCTAAAACAATGTAGATGGATTTTCTCAACGCTGCTTTAGTTTCGCCTCCATGCTCATGGTCGCATGTGGAACCAACTTTAAGCGTTCCGCCTCAATGAGTTTTCCCGTTACACGGCAAATACCATAGGTTTTGTTTTCGATACGAATCAAGGCATTCTTAAGGTCACGAATGAACTTCTCTTGTCTTGAGGCCAATTGAGAGTTGCTTTCCTTACTCATCACAGAAGATCCTTCTTCAAACGATTTGAATTGCGGAGAAGTGTCGTCAGTGCCATTGTTCTTATCGTTTGCGAATTGCTCACGTAAAAGGTCCAAGTCGCTTTCCGCCTTGTCAATTTTTTTCAAGATGATCTCTTTGAACTCTTGTAGTTCAGCATCTGAGTATCTAGTTTTTTCTGTCTCTGCCATTATTTCTTTGTGTTAGTCAGAATCGTGTTTTAGGCGAGGTAAGCTCCGAAAATAAATCTATTTCTTGATAATTGAAACACTTATTTCGTGTCCTTCCACTTCCATGTCATTTTCCGCAGTACTCACATATGAAATTGAATCGGAAAGAACTTCTTCGTTTACATATGCTTCAAAAGATTTTAGAGCATTTTGGAAGCGCTCGTTTGCTACAATTTCTATATCAATGCGATCGACAACTTCAAGTCCAGACGACTTTCTTAGGTTTTGTACTCTGTTGACAAGCTCGCGAGCTAGCCCTTCGTTTTTCAAGTCCTCTGTCAGCGTTGCGTCAAGAGCTACAGTGAGTCCATCGCCCGTTGCAACTAGCATTCCCGGAATATCCTCCGTCATTACTTCGCAGTCGATGAGTTCAATACTTACCTGTTGGCCTTGATCTTCAAAAGTAAGAGATCCAGCGGCCTCGAATCTTTCGATGGCAGTGGCGTCCATGGCTTCCACAAAGGCTTTTACCGCCTTCATGTGACGACCTACTTTAGGACCAAGTGCCTTGAAGTTTGGTTTAACCTTTTTAACAAAGACACCTGCGTCGGGAGAGATAACTTCGAGTGCTTTGATGTTTACCTCCGCCAGTAAGATGTCGCGAATGCTTTCCAAGAGTTCAGCATCTTTTGCGTTCATTGCAGGAACGAGGACTCGAGATAGCGGTTGGCGTACCTTCAAGTTTTCCTTCTTGCGAATAGAGAGCACCAAAGAGGTAAGCTTGCGGGCTGTATTTATTTTCTTTTCGAGTTCAGGTTTGATCAATGTGCTATTGACCTCAGGGAAGTCACTTAGGTGCACACTGTTCAACCCTTTTTTTGAAATGCCGGCGTACACATCTTGGTACAATTGGTCCGCGTAGAATGGAGCCAAAGGTGCCATCAAACGACTCAAAGTTTCCAAACAGGTCCAAAGGGTTTGGTAAGCACTAATTTTATCTTGACCGTATTCTCCTTTCCAGAAGCGGCGACGGCCTAAGCGTACATACCAATTGGATAATTTTTCAGTAGTAAATTCTTGAACAGGTCGGAAGGCACGAGTTGGCTCGAAGGCCTCCATGCCCTCTTCAACTTGAGCAATCAATGTATTGAGTTCACTCAAGATCCATTGATCCATTTCAGGACGCTCCGTTACCGGGATTTCAGCTTCTTCGAACTTGAAACCGTCCACGTTAGCGTATAGGGCAAAGAATGCGTAAGTGTTGTGTAAGGTCCCAAAGAACTTGCGTTTCACCTCTTCTAACCCGTCCATATCAAAACGGAGGTTGTCCCAAGGCGAGGCATTCGTCAACATGTACCAACGAAGTGCATCTGCACCATATTGATCCATTGTAGTGAACGGATCTACGGCATTGCCCAAGCGCTTGGACATTTTCATTCCGTTTTTATCCAAAACCAAACCGTTTGAGATCACCGTTTTAAATGCTACGCTATCAAAAACCATTGATGCGATTGCATGCAAGGTAAAGAACCAACCGCGCGTTTGATCTACTCCTTCTGCAATGAAGTGTGCGGGGTAGGCGCCGTTATTTTCAATTTTCTCCTTGTTTTCAAAAGGGTAGTGCCATTGAGCATAAGGCATGGAACCGCTATCGAACCATACATCAATGAGATCGCTTTCGCGGTGCATTGCCTTTCCAGATGGGCTGGTCAACACTACCGTGTCCATGATATGACGGTGTAGGTCAATTTTACCGTAATTCTCGGTGCTCATATCTCCCACTTTGAAATCGCCCAATGGGTTTTCAGTCATGTGACCTGCCGCAATGGACTTTTCAATTTCTTCGTGAAGCTGAGCTACGCTGCCAATACAGATGCGTTCTTCGCCTTCCTCTGTGCTCCAAATGGGGAGTGGAATTCCCCAGAATCTAGAACGGCTGAGGTTCCAATCGTTCAAGTTTTCCAGCCAGTTCCCGAAGCGACCTGTTCCGGTCGATGCTGGCTTCCATTGGATGGTCTTGTTTAGAGCAATCATGCGGTCTTTTTTCGCCGTGCTCTTAATAAACCAGCTGTCCAGTGGGTAGTATAAAACCGGTTTATCCGTTCTCCAGCAATGTGGGTAGCTGTGCTCGTACTTTTCAATCTTAAAGGCCTTGTTCTCAATCTTTAGTTTCAAGGCGATACGTTCATCTACGCTGAGGTATTCCTTGAGTTCGGGTATGATTGGTTTGAGGCGTTCTTTTTGAAGCTCGTATTCTGCAGCTTTTTCCTCATCACTGAGGTATTCTGCCTTGATATATTCTCCACCTAGACCGAAGGTTGAATCGGCCAATTCTTGGCGGAATTTTCCTTGAAGATCTACGAGTGGGACCAAGTTTCCAGCACCATCATCGATCAAAAGTGGAGGGACACCAGCATCCGCAGCGACCTTTGCATCGTCCGCACCAAAAGTTGGGGCAGTGTGCACAATTCCAGTTCCGTCTTCAGTGGTTACAAAATCCCCAGGAATTACTTGGAATGCCATATCTGCGTTATCCGCTGGGAGCGCATAGGGTAGAAGCTGTTCGTAGCGTAGACCAACCAAATCTGAACCGATTACCGTGCGAACGATCTCGTATGGGATTTTCTTATCCCCAGCGCTATAGCTGTTTACATCACCTTCGACAAACTTTTTTCCAAAGAGCTTGCCCAAAAGTGGTGTGGCAGCAATGATGCTTACTTTTTCGTGCGTGTATTGATTGAACGTGCGAACGAGCGAATATTCAATCTTAGGACCAACAGTCAAAGCAGTATTTGAAGGCAATGTCCATGGTGTAGTGGTCCATGCCAAGAAATGCACCGCTTCATCTCCGAAGAGATTTTGGCTTTGCTCACTTTTTATCATTTTGAATTGAGCCACGACCGTGTTGTCTTTTACGTCGCGGTAACAACCGGGTTGATTAAGCTCGTGTGAACTCAGCCCCGTTCCAGCTTTAGGAGAGTATGGTTGGATGGTATATCCCTTGTAGATAAGTCCCTTATTGTACAACTCGGAAAGCAACCACCAAACGCTCTCCATATATTTTGGATCGTAGGTTACATAGGGGTCGTCCATATCCACCCAATAGCCCATCTGGTCGGTCAAGTCTTTCCAGATACCCGTGTAGCGCATTACTGCATTGCGACACGCATCGTTATATTCTTCGATACTCAGGCTTTTGCCGATATCCTCTTTGGTAATGCCAAGTTCTTTTTCGACACCGAGCTCCACTGGAAGTCCATGAGTGTCCCAGCCGGCTTTGCGGTCCACCAAAAATCCTTTCTGGGTTTTGTATCGACAAAATACATCCTTGAGCGAACGTCCCATCACGTGGTGAATACCCGGCAACCCATTGGCGCTAGGTGGACCTTCAAAGAAAATCCAAGGTTCTGCGTCTTTGCGGGCCTTCAGTGTTTGTTCGAAAACTTGCTGGTCCTTCCAACGCTGCAATACTGCTTTATGGACACCTGCTAAATCGAGGTGGGAATATTCTGGGAATGTACTCATGTGCTTATTCTACGGTGGCGATACATTTTAACTCTATCGCAATAGGGGTGGGTAAACTGTTGATCTCACACGTGGTGCGACAAGGTTGATTGTCCTTGAAGTATTCCGCGTAAATGCGGTTAAATGTGTGGAAATCACGCTTCATATCTACGAGAAATACAGTGACATCAACCAATTGTTCCCAGCTGGAACCGCTGGCCTCCAAAATACTCTTTACATTTTGGAATACACTGTGGACTTGTGCTTCAAAATCAAATGCTTTGAAGTTTCCATTGTGGTCCAATTCCAATCCAGGAACACCGCTATCATTGGCATCACTGCCCGCAGTACGAGGCCCTACGCCGCTTAGAAAAAGTAAGTTTCCCACCTTTCTTGCATGCGGGTAAAGTCCCACTGGTTTTGGGGCACTGGAGGTCGAAATTTTTGATGTATCAGCCATAACTCGAACGATATAAGGCTGCAAAAATAGGGAAAGCCATCGGGAAGGCCGTAATGAATTGATATCAAGGTGAAAGAAAAGTTAGTGTTATTTGTACACTTACTCAAAATTGTTTTATATTTGCCTTGTATGTGAAGATTGGTGGTTCTTTCTTTTCATGCTTCTGTGATAGGTTCTAGGGGCTATTTGGCAGAATTTTCAAGGTGTTACTGAGCCGATTTTTAACATCTGAGAATGCTTCCAAATTCCCCTTTTTTTATTTCCAAAACTTCCGATTTCCCAAATTCTTGCCTGACAAAATCGGTGCAATCGCGTCATTATGGCCAATTTTTCCCTTTTCAGAAAGAATTGGCTCTTTTTTAGCACCTAGAAAAGCCGTGCCTAGGCATACTCTATTATTTTTGTGAACTATTTATAAGAATATCCCAGCCCAATGCTGAACTTAATATCTAAAATCATCGGTTCGAAGAGCGGTCGCGACTTGAAGAAACTTCAACCGTATGTCGATGCTGTGAACGTCCATGCTGCTGAGCTCGCTACCATGAGCAATGATGGATTGAGAAGTGAAACAGATTCTTTCAAAAAGAAAATTCAAGAGGCTACTGCTTCCTTGGAGGAACAAATAGCTGCGCTGCGTGAGCAAATTCAGTCCACTGAGGATTACGATGCGCGTGAGCCCTTGTACGATCAAATTGAAGCCCTCGACAAAGAAGTTCTTGAGACCATCGAAAGTGTCTTGGAAGAAATTCATCCTCGCGCTTTTGCGCTGGTGCGTGAAACTGCTAAACGATTCACTGCAGGTCCAATTACAGCGACGGCTACTGAATTAGATCTTAGCCTAGCCGAAAACCACTATCATATTTCTGTTGAAGGCGACCAAGTCACTTATGCCAACAGCTGGAAAGCAGCAGGCGGCGACATCACTTGGAATATGGTACACTACGATGTACAGCTCATCGGGGGAACCGTATTGCATCAAGGTAAAATTGCCGAGATGGCTACAGGGGAGGGAAAAACCTTGGTGGCGACCTTGCCGGTTTACCTAAATGCCCTTGCGGGAAGAGGCGTGCATGTGGTTACGGTGAACGATTACCTAGCAAAACGCGATAGCGAATGGATGGCGCCAATGTTCAACTTCCATGGATTGACCATTGATTGTATTGATAAACATCAGCCAAATTCTGAAGCACGACGTGCAGCCTATTTCTGTGACATCACCTACGGAACAAACAATGAATTCGGTTTCGATTACTTGCGCGACAACATGGCGCGCCGTCACGAGGACCGTGTGCAATTGCGTGGGCACCATTTTGCCATTGTAGATGAGGTCGATAGTGTATTGATTGATGATGCACGTACGCCATTGATTATTTCAGGTCCAACCCCTAGAGGTGACCAGCAACAATTCACGGAGCTCAAGGGGTTTGTTGAAGCATTGATGAGCGCTCAAAAGGCATTGGTTCAAAAAGAGTTGAACGAAGCCAAGCAGCTTATTGCAGATGGCAATGCGGAAGACGGGGGTGTTAAATTACTTCGCGCATACCGCGGTCTTCCAAAGTCTAAGCCGCTGATCAAATTCCTTTCTCAAGATGGAATGAAATCGCTGCTCCAAAAAACGGAAGGTGTGTACTTGCAAGAGCAAGGGAAGAAAATGAAACTCATCGATGAAGACCTGTTCTTCACGATTGAAGAGAAAAACAATCAAGTTGAACTTACCGGAAAAGGGATAGACCTTATCTCAAAAAACACAGCGAAGGATTTCTTCGTGATGCCAGATATTACTTCTGAGCTAAGCGCACTTGAGCAGGGTGACTTACCTGCAGAGGAGAAGGCAAGTCAAAAGGATACTATTCTGCGTGATTATAGCGTAAAGAGTGAGCGCATTCATACGGTGAATCAATTGCTCAAAGCCTATGCCCTTTTCGAGAAGGATACGGAATACGTTATCATGGACAACAAAGTGAAGATTGTCGATGAACAAACGGGACGTATTATGGAGGGTCGCCGATACTCCGATGGCCTTCACCAAGCGATAGAGGCAAAGGAAAATGTAAAAATCGAGGCGGCCACACAAACCTATGCCACCATTACCCTTCAGAACTACTTCAGAATGTACCACAAACTAAGTGGTATGACAGGAACGGCAGAAACTGAAGCAGGTGAATTCTGGGAAATCTATGAACTTGAAGTGGTAGTGATCCCAACAAACCGTCCTATTTCAAGAGACGACCGCGAAGATTATGTGTACAAAACTGCACGTGAGAAATTCAATGCGGTCATCGATGAGGTGGTATCTATGCGTGATGCAGGTCGACCAGTTTTGGTGGGTACCACATCCGTAGATATTTCAGAGTTGTTGAGTCGAGCACTTGCCATGCGTAAGGTTCCCCATCAAGTTTTGAATGCAAAGCGCCACCAGGCAGAAGCAGAGATTGTAGCTGAAGCGGGTAAGCCTGGTATGGTGACCATCGCAACCAACATGGCGGGTCGTGGTACCGATATTAAGTTGACGGATGAAAGTAAAGCTGCTGGTGGTTTGGCCATCATTGGTACAGAACGTCACGATAGCCGCCGTGTGGACCGTCAGTTGCGCGGTCGTGCGGGTCGTCAAGGAGATGTGGGTTCTTCTCAGTTCTTCGTTTCTCTGGAAGATAAACTCATGCGTCTTTTCAACTCTGAGCGTATTTCTGGTTTGATGGACCGATTGGGTCTAGAAGAGGGGGAAGTGATCCAACACAGCTTGGTAAGTAAATCTATCGAGCGTGCTCAGAAAAAAGTAGAGGAAAACAACTTTGGAACGCGTAAGCGCCTGTTGGAATATGATGATGTGATGAATAGCCAGCGCACGGTTATCTACAAGCGCCGCGGCAATGCCCTCAGTGGAGATCGCATCAAAGTGGACATCATTAATATGGTGTACGATACGTTGGCAGACCTTGTAGAGGCTTACCAGGCATCAAAAGACTGGGACGGTTTCAAATTAGACTTTTACCGCACTTTCGCTTTCGAACCTTCGATGGCTGAGGGCGAATTTGCGGGCGGTAGGTTTGATGAGGTATGCAACACGTTGTTCCTCCAAGCAATCGAATTCTATAAGCAGAAAAGTCATCGAATTGCGGAAGCAGCACTTCCTGTATTCAAACAGGTGTACGAGGATAAGAACAATAAGTTTGATAAAATCCTAGTGCCAATCACCGACGGTATCAAAACCCTTCAGGTCACATCAGTACTTCAAGAGGTTATTGAAACAGGCGGACAATCGCTCACCACTGATATTGAAAAAGGAATTTCCATTGCCATTATTGATGATGAATGGAAAGAGCACTTGCGCGCAATGGACGATCTACGTCAAAGTGTTCAAGGGGCAGTATACGAGCAGAAAGATCCACTTTTGATATACAAATTTGAGTCTTTTGAACTTTTCAAAACGCTCGTTGCTAGAATCAATCAGGAGATTGTTGGCTTCTTGTTCCGAGGTGGATTGCCTGCTTCAGATGCAAGTCAAATGCGCCAGGCTCCAGCCGCTCCCGCAAAGCAACCAAAACTTCAAGAAAGCCATCCTAGTTTGGATGCGCCGGTTGAAGCAGAGCGTGTTCAGGGAGGCCGTCCTCAACCGGCGCCACGTCCTGTAAAGACTGCTCCGGTGGTTAAAGAGGGTAAGACGTATGGCCGAAACGATGCAGTAACGGTTCGAAACCTATCTACCGGTGAGGTGCAGAACATTAAATACAAAAAAGCTTTGCCTTTGCTAGCGCAAGGATGGGTCATTGAAGATTAAGTCCATGTTTTGGAACCTACTCACACGAATCTTATTGCGGAATAGACTAGCATGGCTAGTCACTGTAGCCTTGTCGACGGCGTTCATGGCTTACCAAGGTGCGTCTGTGGAAATGGAGTACGGCTTTGCCAAGCTGATGCCCGATACGGATTCGGTTTCGATTGAATACGATCAGTTGGTAGAAGAGTTTGGCCAAGTGAGTAATACCATCGTCATTGCGATGGAAGATGCGGACTTTTTCAAACGCGAGCATTTGGAGGATTGGACTCAACTCATGGTCGACCTCAAGAGGGTAGATGGTGTTGAGTTCGTGCAGAGTCTTACCGAGGCCTACGGTTTAGTGGTCGATAGTGCTACAGAAAAATTGGCCCCCGATACCTTGTTTAAGGCATTGCCACAAAACGGCGAAGAGGAAATTGCACTCGAGGCAAAGGTGAAAAGCTGGCCTTTTTATAAAGGAGGTTTATACCAGGGAGATACCTACATGGCCATCTTGCGAATTGATGAGGCCCGCCTGTACAATAAAAACATTCGTCCCATAGTAGAATCTGTTCGTGATATACTTTTTGCATGGGAGGAAAAGACGGGTCGCGATTTGCACATGTCCGGACTGCCTTGGTTGCGGATAGCGAATTCCAGTGCCTTGGAAAAAGAGATCTATAGAACGGTGGCCTTGACCTTATTGGTCGTTATGATCATCTTCTATTTGTTTCTAAAAAGTGTTCGGGCCACAGCAATCAGTTTGTTGATTGTGGCCTTAGGTGCAGTTTGGGGCTTCGGAATCATGGGAGTTTTTGGTTTTGGGTTAACCTTACTTTCCTCTTTGGTTCCGCCATTGATCATTGTTATTGGGGTGCCCAATTGTATCTATCTGATCAATAAATACCATCAGGAATACAAAAAGCACGGTAAGCAAATCAAGGCCATTCAGCGCACAGTAAGTAAGGTGGGATATATAGCTCTCATTACGAATCTCACTACCGCGCTTGGTTTTGCTGCTTTCATTTTAACCAGCAGTGAAAACTTGGTTCACTTTGGAGTGGTGAGCTCGCTCAGCATCATTTCAGTTTTTGTCTTGTCCATCATTTTGGTTCCGATCATATATAGTTATGTGAGTCCTCCGAAGGACAAGCACATGAGCCACTTTGATGTGGGTTGGCTCGTAGACTTCTTGGCCTTTTTAGATCATGTCGTTGAACACCAACGCAGGAAAGTTTATGTGGTGACAATAATTGCATCCATTGCAGCTTTCTATGGCATGTCCTTGATAAAAACGGCCGGAAACCTTACGGCGGACTTCAACAAAAACAACCAGATCTACAAAGACGTAAAATACTTTGAGAGAAAATTTGGCGGGGTGGTTCCAATGGATATTGTCATAGATACCAAACGCGAGGGCGGTATTGAAAGATTGACGAACCTTCGCCGCATGGAAGAATTGCAGGATAGCCTGGCCGCTCTGCCTGAACTGAGCCGTCCTGTTAGTATCGTAGACTTTGTCAAATTTGCAAAGCAGGGGGTACTCTTTGGCAACCCAGATATGTATTCGCTGCCCTCACGATCTGAGCAACAATGGTTGTTGACGTATTTGCCCCGAGGCATGAAAGACGACACGGGTTTGGCAAAATCTATGGTTACGGAAAATGGCCAAAAGGCGCGTATTTCTGTTCAAATGGCAGATTTAACAACGCCGGAAATGCGGGTTCTAACTGCAGATGTAGAGCGAATAGTTGGAAAAGTATTCCCGGATGAGAACTATGATGTGACCATTACGGGTGCATCGATAAAGTTCATTCAGTCAACCAATTATTTGATCAATAATCTGATACTCTCATTAGCGCTTGCGGTATTGGCCATATCTATAATCATGGCGCTCCTTTTCATGAGTGGTCGAATGGTCTTGATTTCACTTATTCCCAACCTCATTCCCATGCTGATAACAGCGGGAATCATGGGCTATGCTGGCATACCGTTGAAGCCTTCAACCATCTTGGTGTTTAGCATTGCCTTTGGGATCTCGGTGGACGATAGTTTGCACTTCTTGGCAAAGTATCGCCAGGAGCTAAAGGCAAACGGTTGGAACATTAAATGGGCCGTAAAAAGTTCTATTTTGGAGACGGGGTTGAGCATGTTCTACACTTCAGTAGTGCTTTTCTGTGGATTCTCGGTCTTTATGACTTCTAGTTTCGCAGGAAACCAGAGCTTGGGTTTGCTCACTGCCATAACCCTGTTTGTGGCCATGCTCAGCAACCTTATTGTATTGCCTTCGCTTTTGATGACCATGGAAAAATGGGTCACCAAGAAGGATTTAAGCGAGAACATTCTCGATATTTATGATTCAGAGGTAGATACTGAAGAATCGGAAACGGAATAATCATGAAAGGAATCATACTTGCCGGAGGCTCCGGAACGCGACTACACCCACTGACTTTAGCCGTGAGTAAGCAGCTCATGCCGGTCTACGACAAGCCGATGATTTACTACCCGTTGAGCACCTTGATGCAAGCGGGCATCAATGAGATTTTGATCATCACTACCCCCCACGATGCGCCTTTGTTCCAAAAGTTATTGGGCGACGGGTCGCAGTTGGGTTGTAGGTTTGAATACACCATCCAAGAGCGCCCAGAGGGATTGGCACAAGCATTTATCCTTGGCGCCGATTTTATTGGCGATGATAGCGTCGCTTTGATCTTGGGGGACAACATCTTCTATGGCTCGTCCATGTCGCAGGTGTTGCAAGCGAGCAAGGACCCGCAAGGTGGTGTGGTCTTCGCTTACCGCGTGAGCGATCCGGAACGCTATGGCGTAGTGGAGTTTGATAAAGAAATGAAGGCATTATCTATTGAAGAGAAGCCTGAACACCCGAAAAGCGACTATGCTGTACCGGGGTTGTACTTCTACGACAATCGCGTGGTGGACATTGCCAAAAACTTGAAGCCAAGTCCGAGAGGGGAGCTGGAGATCACGGATGTGAACAAGCGCTACCTCGAGATGGGGGCATTGGAAGTGGGTGTGTTGGACCGCGGAACGGCCTGGTTGGATACGGGAACGTTTGCGAGTTTGCAGCAGGCCGGTCAGTTTGTGGAGGTCATTGAAGAACGCCAAGGTTTGAAGGTGGGCTGTATTGAGGAGATTGCCTACGAGCAAGGATTCATTGATGCGAACCAGCTCGAACAATTGGCCCAGCCTCTCGTTAAAAGTGGATACGGTCAATACCTGCTCAAACTTTTACGATAAATGGAAAACCTCGCCGCCCTCCAAAGCCTGTTTCAAAAAGAAATTGACGCATTGAATTTGGGAACACAGCCTGCAAAGCTGTACGATCCCATGCACTACATCATGAACCTTGGCGGCAAGCGATTGCGTCCCATTTTAGCCTTGATGGGCGCAGGTCTTTACGGCGATCCCACGAAGGCGATGCCGCAAGCCATGGCCATCGAGCTCTTTCATAATTTCTCCCTAATTCACGACGACATCATGGATGCCGCTCCTCTGCGTCGAGGACAGGAAACGGTACACATCAAATGGGATGAAAACATTGGCATCCTGAGCGGTGATGGCATGCTTGTTAAGGCCTATCAATACGTAGCACAATGTGCCCCTGAGTTGTTGCCAGATGTCCTTTCAACCTTTTCGCAAACTGCACTTGAAGTTTGTGAAGGTCAACAAATGGACATGGATTTTGAAACCATGGACGAGGTCGCACTTCCCACATATATTAAAATGATCCAATTCAAGACTTCGGTCTTGTTGGGTTGTGCCATGAAAATTGGTGCGCTCGTAGGAGGTGCTTCGAAAGAAGATGCTGCGGCATTGTATGAATTCGCACTGCTGTTGGGAACCTCTTTCCAAATCAAAGACGACTACCTTGACGTTTATGGCGACCCAGAGAAATTTGGCAAGCAGGTAGGCGGTGATATTTTGAGCAATAAAAAGACCTTATTGTGGATTGAAGCGGCAAAACGCGCCGCTCAAAAGGGTGTTGATTTCAATGCACTCGCACAAATGCCGGCTGATGAGGCTAAGGTGAGCGCCTTCCAAAATCTGTACAAGGACTTGGAGGTGGATGTCTTTGCTAAAAACGAGATTGACCGATATTACCAACGCGCATTAGAAGCCTTGGATAAGGTTTCTCTAAGCGACGAAAAGGTGGCACCACTTAAAGAATTTGCCGCGTGGTTATATGGCCGTGAATCTTAATTGATTCCCCCAGCTTTTCGGGTTATTTTTGCACCTGAAAAACACTTTTCCATGAATGTATTGGTTTTAGGCTCGGGCGGTCGCGAGCACGCATTATCTCATAAGATTTCTCAAAGTTCAAAGCTGAGCAAGCTGTTCATAGCGCCAGGAAATGGTGGAACGCATGCTTTAGGGGAGAACGTATCATTGAATATTGAAGATGCGGCGGCAGTAGGCACATTCGTTAAAGCCAATGCTATCGACATCGTGGTTATAGGCCCTGAGGCACCACTCGTGGCTGGTGTTCACGATGGTCTAAAGGCAGATCCAGAACTTTCAAGTCTTATCGTTGTAGGTCCACGTCAGGCGGCTGCGGAACTTGAAGGATCAAAAGATTTTGCCAAGGAGTTCATGATGCGCCACAACATCCCAACGGCCGCCTACCAAACCTTTACCAAGGATACTTTGGCTGAAGGTCAGGCATTTTTGGAGACCTTGGATGCTCCTTATGTATTGAAAGCAGATGGCTTAGCGGCAGGAAAAGGGGTGTTGATCATCGAAGACCTTGACGAAGCCAAGGAAGAATTGAAAAACATGTTGGTGGATGCCAAGTTTGGAGATGCCTCTTCCCGGGTAGTCATCGAGGAATTCCTCGCGGGTATAGAATTCAGCATTTTTGCCTTGACCGACGGTAAAGGAGGTTATGTCATTCTTCCAGAAGCGAAAGATTACAAGCGTATTGGTGAGGGCGATACCGGTCTCAATACCGGCGGTATGGGTGCAGTAAGCCCCGTGCCATTTTTTGATGCTGCTTTGCGTGATCGCACCGTAAATGAAATAATTGATCCAACCATTAAAGGATTGGTAAAGGACAACCTACCGTACCAAGGATTTGTATTCTTTGGTTTGATCAATACATCAAAAGGTCCGAAGGTTATTGAATACAATGTCCGCATGGGCGATCCAGAAACAGAAGTGGTCATTCCACGATTGGAAACCGACCTCATTGATTTGTTTGTTGCCATGGACAATGGAACCCTAGGTGATATCGACCTCCAAGTAAATCCACAGACAGCGACCACCGTTATGGTCGTTGCGGGTGGTTATCCGGAAGCCTACAAGAAAGGCGATGTGATTTCAGGCCTTCGTGATTTTGAAGAAACTACGGTATACCATGCTGGTACTAAAGGAAGCGATGAAATAGTGACCAATGGTGGTCGCGTGATGGCCTTTACCAGCTTTGGTGCGGATAAAGATGAAGCCTTGGCCAAGAGCTATGCGGCCATCGCAGAGGTGCATTTTGACGGCATGAACTACCGCAAGGATATTGGATTTGATTTGTAATCCCGGAGCGAGCGAAGCGAGCTCCGAACAGGGACCAACAAAAAACCCCGGCGCAGCCGGGGTTTTTTGTTAAATGCGTTCAAAAGTTTACGCTTCTCCGTTAGCTTTATGCTTTCTCATCTGGAGTACCCAGTAGATCAAACCACCGGCAATTACGAGCATGAACAATCTATTCACGTTATCACCTGCGATAGGAAGTATTTTAAACGTTGCCTGGAAAATATCTCCTAGGCCCTCAAAGAAATTTCTTAACATAGCACGAGCGTTTTGTGCCGCTAAAATAAAACAAAAAAGCTGATGCTTCTCCGCTATTTCAGAAAGATTGATGCCTTCTCCGGACTCCGGTTATTTGCCATTGCCTTGTTGGCGCTCCTTGCCATTTGGTTTGAGGCGCAAGACGCATGGATCAGTCTCGGGTGGAGCCTAGTTTTGGGCGGAGCCTGGTTGTATTTGTCTTGGACGTTGATGCGGGATCGTTGGGTTGTTCGTGGCACCTTGTTCCGATTTTTAATTTACTTCATCACAGGGGTCTACTGGACGAGCGAGTTCTACTTGAACACCTTGCTCTTTTATACTTTGGTGGTTGAGTTGAATTGGCACCTCGTTGAACACCATAAGAGAAGAGGAGCGGTTTTGTCGGTGCTGCACAGCGGTACACTCACAGCGCTCGCATCACTTTGGAACCCTTCAGAGACTATTTTTTTGGCGTCCATTACTTTGATCGTATGGCTTATTGCAGGGGGTGTTCGCTTACGTACTGTTTTGCAGTGGTTGCTCGCTTGGGGCGTTGCGCAAGCAGCGGTAATGTTTAGCACAGCAGGTAATTTTGAACTAGAAATGAAGGTCCAAGGGGCCGAAGTACCAACGATGTGGTGGTTACTTCCTATTGTTTTGATGTTGTTTGCCATTTCAGAGTGGGTACAGTCGTATCTAAAAGCCAATCAGACCAACAAGTCGCGCGGCATTGTTGCTGGATTGTGGATCATAGGTGGTGCCGTTTTGGCTTGGACAATGCATTCTGAATTTGCCTTTGCACTCATGTTTTTAGGGTTGTCGTATCATTTGACCAACGCCTTACGTTATTTAAAACGTGAGCGCCTTGGTGAGGCATTGCTCTGGTTGGTCGTTATTTTTGTACTGATCACGCATTTTGACTTGATACTCTTGTAATGGCAGTTGCCCCATCCATATTGGTCGTCCGATTATCCGCAATAGGTGACCTCATCCTAACCGCTCCTGTGGTAGCAAGGCTTCATGCCGACGGCTATCGTGTAGTACTCCTTTGTAAAGACGCTTACCGGTCTGTTGGTACTACGCTGCCTGGGGTTGAGGAGGTGCTGTCTTGGGAAAAGGACCGATTCAATTTGCCGAAACGTTCAAATACATTCAGTGCGATCCTAGACTTACAAGGCACGGCTAAATCCAAAAGATGGTGCCAGCAGTGGTCCATCCCCGTGCACACATATAGAAAGCCATATGTGCGTCGAGCAGTATTGCTTGCAACTAAATCTTCACAACTGGCTTTAAAGCCAGTTGTTGAGCGCTACTTTGATGCTGCCGCTCCACTAATAAAAGGGCCACGAGATTCCAATGACGTGAACGATCAGCTGCGACTACCACAGGTGAGTACAAAATTGCCCCAAAGCCCATACATCGCCGTAGTTCTTGGTGGTTCTTACGCAGGTAAGCGGTTAAACTTCGAATCTTGGAGGACCGTTATTGGTGACCTATTAAAAATAGGAATGCCCATCGCCTTGGTGGGCGGACCGGAAGAAGCGGGAATTGGCGAGAGTTTAGAACAACCCTTGGGTTCGGGTATTACCAACTATTGCGGCACCACTACGATTATTGAGGGTATTGCTGTAGTTGCTGGTGCAGCCCTAGTCATTAGCGGTGATACCGGGTTTATGCATGCGGCAGCGAATTTTAGAAAACCCATCATTAGTCTTTGGGGAGGCACGCATCCCTCGCTAGGATTCGCTCCATGGCCCAAACAATCGGACCATCACGAAATCATTTCGAAGAGTTTTTGGACACCGGCTTCCAAACATGGAAAGGTGCCTTTTTGGATGCCAAATCCTATGAAAAAACTACCCCTAGGCGAGATAGCTCTTACTGCTCAGCAGATTCTGAAGGATAAAACAACGCCTTAAGTTCTGTCGCAGCGCTAGGATCCATCTTCCCAGCGATGATTAGTGCCAATTGTTTTCTGCGCAATGCCGCATCGAAACGCTGTTGTTCCAATTCGGATTCCGGATGAATGGATGGAATTTTAACAGGACGCCCTAAACCATCTACTGCGACAAACGTGAAAATCCCTTCATTTGCCTTCAACCGAGCTTGTCCGGGGCCTTTTGACTCTAAATAAACATCAGCAATGACTTCCATCGAAGAGGTAAAGGCGCGGCTGACCTTCGCTTCAATGGTAACAATGGCTCCCTGTGGAATAGGATTCTTAAAAGCCACATTATTGATGGTAGAGGTAACGACAGTTTCTTTACAGTGGCGGTTCGCAGCAATGGCGCAAGCGCGGTCCATCCAGCTCAGCAACTGTCCTCCGAAAAGATTATTGAGATTGTTTGTGTCGTTCGGCAACACAATTTGTGTCATTACCGTAAGACTGTCCATAGGAGTCTTGCCCTGTGCCATGTCAGATATATTTTATGCTACAAAATTAGGGGATGCCTGCTTAGTAGGCGTAAATCCAAGCGTACTTGTTGATGGATTTTTGAATCTCGGCCAAATCCTGCTTGGCAGCTTCGCGAGTCAAATAGTTCCCAATACCAACTTTGATCAATGATCCAGGTAGAATGTTGATGTCCATACCTTCTGCTTGAAGCTCTTCGGCTAGGTTGGTGGCGTTTTCTTCCATCTTGAACGACCCAACGACAATGTAGTATTTCTTAGTCGCTACGGCGGTTTTCTTCACCACTTTGGGAGCTGTAACAGGTGCATCTGCTGCGGTGACTTCTACTTCCTCAACAATCGTTTCTGCATCTTGAGGAGCAGCTACTTCGGCGTCCATAGATTTGTTTGAACGGTCACTATGGTCCAATTGGATACTTTTCCCAGGAGCGAACCATCCTGCCATTTCGGTATGCAGTTCCGTTTGGTATACGCCAAGGCTAACTAGTGCCGTAATGGCTGCTGCAACGGCGGCTTTGCGCCATGCTTTCAGACCTTGCGAACGATTTTCTGTGACAATTTTCAGGCTCGCTGCCACTTTTGTCTCTAGCGCACTAGGTTCGGAAAGTGGATGTAGCATCACTGCTGAGAAACCAAAGGCGTGTGCATCAAATTGATTGTTCTTCTCAGCTACGAATGCGCCGTTCTTTCTAAACGATCCCAATCCCTGTAGCAACAAAATACTGCCCGAGTCTAATGTAGTTTGCCATTGATTCAGCTTGCGTAGGATCCAGCTCTCAGCAACTTCCATGCTGCAGCGCATTTGCTTCATCACCGCTGGCAATAAACTGTTTTCAGTGGTCGTGTTTGACGGGGTAAAGCCTACATATTTCCCTCGTGGAAATGCCGTATTTGTCACTGCATCCCATCGGGCTGATTTCTCCATTAAAAAGAAAGTGCCCCAACCTGGAAGTTGAACGCGCCCCTTTTCGGACAATCGTTGAATTATGAAAGCTTCTATCTGCATCACTAACAAAAATGCAAAAACTGTGCGTAACTCTATTTTATTAGGTCGCACTAAGAGCGTAGTTTTTATACACAACCTGTTAATAACCCCCGTCTATGAAAGCCTTACTTGCACTGCATTTTCTTGGTAGCCTGACCAATTATCAAAAGAAGAACATCCTTAACGAATACCTTTATTCCGGTAACCCAAATCCTCAAGGAATTGAAAATCAAATTTTAAAGGAAATTCCGAGTCAATCGGATTGGGATCGAGCGCAGGAAAGGGCCTTCAACGAAGAGCGCCATGCGCGCGAGGAGGGCTATGACATCTTGTTGTTAACAACTCCAAAATACCCGGCTTACCTCAAAGAAATCACGGATCCTCCAATTGCCCTCTTTGGCAGAGGAAAGTGGCCGCAATCAAAAGTTCCACTTGCCGTGGTAGGTACCCGTAAACCAACACATTATGGACAAATAGCGGCACAACATTTAAGTGCCACTTTGAGTGAATTCCCCATAAATCTTGTCAGCGGTCTGGCACTTGGTATCGATGCGGCAATTCACCAAGGAGCGATAGATTCGGGCGCCGCCACCACCGCATTTCTCGCTGGTGGCATGGGCCACTTCACGCCCCGCCGAAACATGCGGCTTGCTCAAGCTATGCTCGACGGTGGTGGGGGCTATTTCACAGAACAGCCCTTCGCGCAGCATCCAGAGAAGTACACATTCCCCGTAAGGAACCGACTGATAGCGGGCGCGAGTTTAGCAACGCTCGTTTTAGAGGCTGCGCGAAAAAGCGGCGCCCTCATAACCGCCAATCAAGCATTTCACTACGGTCGAGAAGTTTTTGCTTTACCAGGTGCTTTAAACATGCCCATGAGTGCGGGGCCAAACGCGCTTTTAGAGGATGAGATTGCACATGCAGTGGTTAGTTGGGAACGCTTCCCTTCACGTTTCTATCCACTTTGGAGAAAAAATGACGGTCAATTGGACTTGACCAATGAATTGGAAGGACAGATTTTGCAGTTATTCCCCCATGGAAGACGTGTTAAATCGGTTCAAATACGGCAGCGTTTAAATATTGAAAACGCTAGTGTTTTCAAGGGTCTAAGAACATTAATCGACCTGGGTTTTATAGAGCAAATAGGAAACGATACGTATTGTCGGAAAACTGTGTTATGAAGTGAATGTTAAGTTGGGTTTTGTTCTACATTTGCTATGAAAACCTATCAATACAACAGACAAAATGTCGAGCCAGTACCAAGGCCTCATCGATGCTTTCGTAGCAAAGGTAGAAGCCGCCAACCCGAACGAGCCTGAATTTATGCAGGCGGTGCAGGAAGTTGCAGAATCTGTAATTCCTTTCATTGAAAATAATCCCAAGTACAAGGGAAAGAGCCTACTCGAGCGTATCGTGGAGCCGGAACGAACTATTATGTTCCGCGTGCCATGGACCGATGATGCCGGCAATGTCCATGTGAACAAAGGTTACCGAGTGGAGTTTAACAGCGCTATTGGCCCCTACAAAGGCGGTTTGCGTTTCCATCCAACGGTAAACTTGAGCGTTCTAAAGTTTTTGGGCTTTGAGCAAATTTTTAAAAACGCCTTGACCACATTGCCTATGGGTGGTGGTAAAGGAGGTTCAAACTTCGATCCAAAAGGGAAATCTGATGCAGAAGTAATGCGCTTCTGTCAGAGTTTCATGACCGAGTTGTCTCGCCACATAGGCGCAGATACGGATGTACCTGCCGGTGATATCGGTGTAGGTGCGCGTGAGATTGGATTTATGTTTGGTCAATACAAGCGTATCCGCAACGAGTTTACCGGTGTTTTGACGGGTAAGAGCTTGTCGTGGGGTGGGTCGTTGATCCGTCCAGAAGCGACCGGGTATGGAACAGTATACTTTACTCGCGAAATGCTTGCAACGAAAGGTCAAAGCTTCGAGGGTAAGAGAGTTGTAATCTCCGGATCAGGAAACGTCGCCCAGTTCGCTGCTGAAAAAGTAATGGAGCTAGGCGGTTCGGTTCTTACATTGAGCGATTCTTCTGGTCACATCGTATGTGATGGAGGAATGAGCCGTGAGCAATTGGAGTTTGTTATGGACTTGAAGAATGTGCGTCGCGGACGTATTTCTGAAGCTGCAGAGGCGTTCTCAAATATCACTTTCCACGAAGGCACGCCTTGGGGTGTGAAGTGTGATGTAGCGTTGCCATGTGCTACTCAAAACGAGTTGAAGGGCGATGATGCAAAATTATTGATTGCGAACGGAGTTATGGCACTTGGTGAAGGGGCTAACATGCCTTGTACACCTGAAGCGGTGGAGCAATTCCAAAGCAACGGTGTGCTATTCTCGCCAGGTAAAGCATCCAACGCAGGTGGTGTTGCTACCTCAGGTTTGGAGATGAGCCAGAACAGCCTTCGCATGAGCTGGACTCGCGAAGAAGTGGATGGCCACTTGGGTCGAATCATGACAGACATCCACAGTTCTTGTGTTAAGTATGGAACCAGAGAAGACGGTTCTGTAGATTATGTACAAGGCGCTAACATTGCCGGTTTTGTCAAGGTAGCAGATGCTATGCTTGATCAAGGTGTGGTGTAAGCAGGACCAAATATTTGAAATAAAACGGGCGCCCATTGGGCGCCCGTTTTGTTTAAAGCCATTACGTATTTATCCCAACCACCAGCGTTGCACCTGATCAATGCAACCTTCGCGATGGGTTATATGCCCCATATGTCCTGATGGAGAGGTATACCTAATTCCGATAGATTTCGTTGACCACCATTGTTCAACACTTTCAAATGGAATTACGGTATCTGCCTTGCCGGCAAAAACCGCGATGTCCTGAGGTTTAAGATGAGGTGGAGGGGCGTGCAGGATATGAGTACGATCCGTACGCGCTTTCATTCCCAAAATTGCCGCCACGATTCCTTCTGTACTCAACTCAAGACTTTGCTCAATCTGTGAGTTGATTTCATTTTTGTATTTAAGCCGCATTTCAGGATCGAAAAGTTGTGGTATGGAGGCACGCACAAAGGAATTTTTATTTTGCTGAACCAGCTCAGCAGCCTTGTTTCGCATGAGTTTGCGCTCTGCGGAATCGGCCAATGGCGTGGAGAAGAAGAGCCCAATTTTGGAGAGAAACTCAGGATATTTTTCAGCGCATGCCAAGGCAACATAACCGCCCATGCTATGCCCGAGTATGCATACTTTTTCTAGGTTTAGATTAGCACAAACAAACCACACGGCCTCTGCCATGAGTTCCATGGTATGAATCTTGTCAAAGCAATCGCTTTGGCCATG
>CAYNLA010000008.1:0-38465 GCA_964397915.1 uncultured Polaribacter sp.
TCCCTTCAACTTCAGTTTCTGTTGGAATGTGGTCGTACCAAAACTTCCCAACCACAACCTTGTGTCTTACGGATTCAGTGATGTTAATGGCACAAGATACCGTATTGAACAGCACATGGGAATACCAGTGGCAAGTAGCGTACCCTTCTGGTTCGGGCAACTGGTTGAACTTAGCGAATGATACGCTACCTTGGTTATTGGTGGATACCTCTATCGTTGCAGATACGGCGGATTACCGTCTCAGCATTGTCAATGAAACGTGTTCTTTCATTACGAATGAAACTACCATCGACTTTGTCAACTTCCCGACCTTAAAAATCCTTCCTGGTGATTCTCTAGGTATTTGTGTTTACGACAGTGTTTTGGTCAGTCTTCAAAGTAATGGATTGAACTTCGCATGGAATGGCGGTCTTTTCACGGGCAAACAAAACTTCATCGGTACCCCAGGGCAATACATCATTGAAGCCTTTGGTATAAATCAGTGTAAAACGGTTGATACGCTGGACGTATACAACTACAACCTGATTGCAACTGCAACGGCGTCGCCACAGATTATTTCTCCGGGAGAAACTACAACGCTGAGTTCATCAGGTGGAACTTCGTACTACTGGTTTGCGGATGCTCCGGCGACGTTTAGCAATCAACATGGTGTAAGCACCTTAGCGCTGCCTACAGAAGATACCACTACGTTCTTCATTCAAGTGGAAGACTTGAATGGCTGTACGGATACTGCTAGTGTACAGGTTTTTGTAAAAGAGCTCGACTCCGTGGTTATTTACGCGAACATCTACGGCAATATTCAGAATGTAATTACGCCGAACGGTGATGGTATGAACGACGTTCTGGATTTAAGTGGTATTACCAATGGTGATCCGTGTGAGTTTACCGTATATACCCGCTGGGGAACTCCGGTATACAATCAAGAAGTGTACAACAACGCATGGGGCGGTACGACCGATGGTGGTGCGAAGCTTGACGATGGAACGTACTACTTCGTATTGACCCACAATAATGAAATCAGAGTAAAATCGGCAGTGACTGTCTTAAACAACATCTAATCATGAAAAAGTTATTTGTACTTAGCGCAGTAGTATTGGGTGGATGGACGGCACAAGCCCAGCAGCTCCCACTCATTTCGAACTATTTAAATACTGCATACCTCTTTAATCCAGCATATAGCGGGATCGAAGGAAAAACAGAAATCTCTGTGTTGAACCGTCGCCAATGGACGGATATCCAAGGGGCACCGGAAACTCAGTTTATGGCGTTCAATGGTAATCGTGATGACCTGAAGTTTGGTTACAGCGGTTATGCCTTTAATGACCAAACAGACATTGTAGCGCGTTCTGGTTTTTACGGTTCATACGCTTGGCACGTCAAGTTTACGGATAAGAATAGCCTGAGCTTAGGTTTGGGTGCTGGTTATGTGAACAACAACATTAATGTTGCTGGAATTCGTGTGCCGGATGAATTGGACCCAGTACTTTTCAGCGCAATGAACACCGGCAAGTTTGATTTGAACTTTGGGTTTAATCTTCAGTTCGGTGATTTCAGCTTTGGAGCTGCGGTGCCAAACTTGCTAGCGCCTAAAGTCGATTTCTCAGACAACTACCTAGGGCCAATGCAATACCATTACATGCGTCACTACGTGGTAAACACCCAATATGACGTGCAGTTGCAGAAAGGTTTAATGACGCTGAGTCCATTCGTTACTGTTCGTGCGAACGAGGTGACCATCCCACAAGTGGATGCAGGTTTGATGTTTAATCACAAAGAATACTTCTACATCGGTGCGGCATATCGTTCTTCATACGCAGTTACTGCGAACACAGGTATTCATTTGACTGAGAACATCACAATGGGCTACGCTTATGACTTCTCTTTAAATACCTATGGATTTGCCTTGGGCAATTCACATGAATTCATGTTGCGTTACACCTTTGGGGAGAGCAAGAAAGATAAGCGTCTAGAGAATGAACTGAAGAAATTGAAAGATCGCCAACGCCGTTCAACGGAAGAGCTGGAAGATCTATTGAATGACCGTTTGGATGAGTTCAAAGACGAAATGTCTGCACAGCAGAAAGAGATGTTCGACGCCGAGAAAGACGCCATGAAAGGTGAGCTAACAGAAGCTGCGGCACAAGCCGCTGCAGATGCATCGGCAAGCAACGGCCAGAACGGCGGCGCAATGGGCGGAAATGGTTCGGACAATGGCATGAATATTCGTATTCCTAATTCAGGAAACGATAATGCAGCTTCTTCAACTTACCCGACCACTCCACAAGGTGGTAATGTGAAGAGCAATATCAAAGGATACGATCCTAATCAATATGCGGGTAATGTTCAAGCTGGATCTTCCGGCTATTATGTAACAGCAGGTGTATTTGGATCGAGCAATAATGCGGTTAAGCTTCAGAATAAGCTGAAGCAACAAGGCATAGCTTCAGATATCTTCCAAGACCCTAAGAACAACATGTACTATGTATTCTTGTTGAAGTTTGGCAACTATGAAGCTGCGAAATACGCTCAAGAAACTGGCTTTAATGGTCAGTACAACGGCAAGTTGTGGATCAAGGTCATGTAAGCCGAAAATTATAATGAACTAAAAACCCCCTGCGGCTGCGCCGCAGGGGGTTTTTTATGGGTTGAAAAATTTTCCTTACTCCTTCGGTTGCGCTGTTGGATAGATGATGTCTGGATCTTTGTTCGCCTCCGCCTCAAGTTTTGCGTTTCGACCTCCTTCAAGGATGCGTTGGGCTTGTTCAAGGTGGCGCAGGAGGTGCGGTACAAGAATCTCTATCGCTGTAAGTGCCTTGATCTTCACTACGGGAACTACAGATTGAACGCGTTCATTGCTCAATTCTTTGCTGTGCGGAATGATGCGAATAATTTTTTCAAGTTGGCTAAAGTCGCTGATGAAGTTCTCCATAACCTTTTGCGGCGCAATCTTCAAGTCGGGGTTTCGAAGCCGTCTCGGTTGAATGGATTTTGGAGCAGGAAACTTGGAACCCGTCGAGGACAAGGGTGCCATTTTTTTGCCAACCCATTTTTGAAATCCGGAGCGGGTCAACGTTTCCCGTTCCCGGGCATTTTCAAGCTGGCAGATTTTGGTGAGCTGAGGTAGGTATACCTCATTCACATTATTGATGTGTTCGATGCATTCGATTGCTGACCATTGCTCACCTTCTGGAATGAAGAGTAATTCTTCATCTTCAAGAAAATAGAATAGTCTTTCGAATTGCTCGCGTCCTCTAGCCATTGCTTCAAGCTTGGAATCGATGTAATTACTTACTGATGTACTCATGCGGAAATCGGCTCTAGTTTAGTGATGCTTTGAAGTACTTCATAAACGGCGCCCAAAGAAGAAATGTTCTGTACGACAAAAGTTAATTTGTCGTTTTTCTGCTTCACTTGAACAGTGCGAGGTTGAGTTTTTAAATATCCTAGAATGGCAGAGAAGATGGGCAGCTGGTAATACTCACTGTTGTTTTCAGCGGCGAAATGGCCGATGAGTTTACCATTTTTAATGATCAGCTTGGAGAAGCCAATATGTTTTGCGGCCCATTTTATTCGTACGCTGTAAATCAGGTCGGTCACTTGTTTAGGTAGCGGGCCGAAGCGATCCTCTAGCTCCAACTCAAAACTGACTAATTCCTCCTCCTGTTCCAAGTTGGCCAAGCGCTGATACAATTTCAGGCGTTCTTCAATATTATTGACATAGTGGTCGGGAATATGGATGGCCATATCCGTATCTATTTGTACTTCGTCTACGAAATCGGACCCCTTATCCTTGTTCGGGTTATCGTAGAGCGCTTTGAATTCATTTTCTTGAAGTTCTTTGACCGCTTCCGCGAGGATCTTTTGATAGGTATCAAAGCCCATTTCCGAGATGAAACCACTTTGCTCCCCGCCAAGTAGGTCTCCGGCACCTCGGATCTCTAAATCCTTCATGGCAATCTTAAAACCACTTCCCAAATCAGTGAATTGTTCTAAGGCTTGCAGACGTTTGCGCGCTTCATCGGTTAATGAATGGAGCGGAGGGCTTATGAGTTTACAGAATGCTTTTTTGTTGGAACGGCCCACGCGTCCTCGCATTTGATGAAGGTCGGACATTCCAAAATGATTGGCGTTGTTGATGATGATGGTATTCGCATTGGCGACGTCCAATCCACTTTCAATGATGGAGGTGGCTACTAGAACATCGTATTTACCTTCCATGAAGTCCAACATGATTTTCTCGAGTTTCTTACCGTCCATTTGGCCATGACCGATGGCGATATTTGCATCGGGCACAAGTCGTTGAATCATGCCTGCTACCTCCTGGATATTGCTCACTCGATTGTTGATGAAGAATACTTGGCCACCACGCTGAATCTCATAGCTTATGGAGTCTCTAATCGTTTCCTCATTGAAGCCTATGATTTCAGTTTCAATGGGTTGGCGGTTTGGTGGTGGGGTGGTCATTACGCTAAGGTCACGTGCTGCCATCAAGGAGAACTGCAAGGTTCTTGGGATAGGTGTAGCGGTTAGGGTAAGCGTATCAATGTTGACTTTCAGTGTTTTAATCTTGTCCTTCACGCCAACGCCAAACTTTTGTTCTTCGTCGACGATTAATAGTCCAAGATCTTTGTACTCTACGCTGGTACTAACCAGCTTGTGGGTGCCTATTACGATGTCAATCTTCCCAGATTTGAGGCCGGCTAGGGTATCTCGCTGTTGTTTGGCGGTGCGGAATCGATTGATGTAATCTACCGTCACGGGAAATCCTTCCAAGCGCTTGCTAAAAGTCTTGAAGTGTTGGAATGCTAAAACAGTTGTTGGTACCAGAATAGCGACCTGTTTACCATTTGCCACTGCCTTAAATGCAGCGCGGATGGCTATTTCTGTCTTTCCAAAACCAACATCACCACAGATGAGTCGGTCCATAGGAATGGCACCTTCCATATCTTTTTTAACCGCTTCAGTAGCGGTTAATTGATCAGGGGTGTCTTCGTAAAGGAAGCTGGCCTCCAGCTCGTGTTGCAAATACCCATCCGGTGCACATTGAAAGCCAACGGCCTCTTTTCGTTTGGCGTAGAGTTGAATCAAATCAAATGCGATCTGCTTGACGCGCGCCTTCGTCTTCTTCTTTAGGTTTTGCCACTGCGGGCTACCCAACTTATTTAATGAAGGAGCAGTGCCGTCCTTGCCGTTGTATTTGCTGATTTTATGTAAGCTGTGAATGCTCACATACAATATGTCATTGTCGCGGTAGACGAGTTTGATGGCTTCTTGAATGGTGCCATTATTGTCTATTTTTTGCAGCCCGCCAAACTTTCCTACGCCATGGTCGACATGAGTGACAAAATCCCCGAACTCAAGTGCATTGAGTTGCTCGAGCGTGATGGCCTGCTTCTTTTGGGCTCCATTTTTAATGGTAAAGCGCTGGTAACGATCAAAGATTTGATGATCGGAATATAGATAAAGGCCCGATTGCGGGTCTTCAAAACCTTCATGCAGCGCAATCTCCGTGGTTTTGTATTTCGGCTGTAATTGGAGGTCTTCAAAAATTGTCTCAAATCGGTTTACTTGCTTTTGATTTGAGCACATTAGCACAGGTATGATGTTTCGATCGTTCGCATCAATAAGGGTTTGGGCAAGGAGGTGGAAGTCCTTGTTAAATGCCCTTTGTGGCAGTGCGGTACTCTGGATGGTTGTTGTATGCCATTCTGCCTTACCGTATTCCACACGACTGTATTCCATTAGTAAGCGCTTGAAGGCATCGCCGGAAACGAAAAGCTCTTCAGGGGTGGAGCGGGTAATGTTATCCGCAAGTTTACCGTAGGCTTGCTCGGCGAGGTCCATTAATCGGTCCAGACCGGCAACTAAAAGGGAAGGGGTATTGATCCAGAGTTGTGTGTCCTTCGGAAGGTAAGAGAGGAACGGAGCGCGCGCCTCAAGGAAGGTTTTGTTCTCCACATTAGGAACAATGCTCATTTTGGACGCTTTGCCAATGGTGCGCTGCGATTCAATATCGAAGTAACGTATGCCCTCCACCTCATCGTCAAAGAATTCTATACGGTAAGGGTTTTCCTTTGAAAAGGAAAATATGTCGACGATACCTCCGCGCACCGAGAATTGGCCTGGTGAGGTAACAAAATCTACGCGTTCAAAACGGTACTCAAAGAGGGTTTCGTTCAGGAAATCGATGCTGATTTTTTCCCCGACGTGCAGTTTGAGGGTATTGGTTTCCAATTCCTTTTTGGTGACCACTTTTTCAAACAGTGCCTCAGTAAAGGTGATTACTAATGGAGCTTTTCTGCGGCTCGACAAATGGTTCAAGACCTCTGCGCGCAGCAATACATTCGCGTTATCTGTTTGCTCAACCTCGTAGGGCCGACGGTAGGAGGCCGGATAGAAATAACAAGGGGTCTTTCCAAGGAGTTTCTCCAAGTCATTCTGAAGGTAGGCTGCTTGCTCTTTGCTTTCTGCAATGATCAATTGTGTAGTACCGGTTCTTAGGTACGCGGCTGCGGCCAAGAGGGCTGTGTGCGAGCTGCCTGCGGTTCGGTATCCAATTGCTTGCGTTTGCTGCGAAGCGGCAGCTGAGGCTAGGGCATCAACTAAGGGGTGGTCTGAGTAATGCGAGAGTAAATCCGCTAATTCCAATGTTTAGTTTTCGTATTTCCGCAAAAACGCGTGGGCGGTTTCGACCATACGCGGCGACCCAATAAAACACGGCACACGCTGATGCAATTCATCAGGTGTAATCTCCATGATTCGTCGGGTTCCGTCCGTGGCCATGCCGCCGGCTTGTTCAACAATAAAGGCGAGTGGGTTACACTCGTACAGGAGCCTGAGCTTGCCTTTCGGGGCCATGGTTCCTGTGGGGTAAAGATACACCCCTCCTTTGATAAGATTGCGGTGAAAATCAGAAACTAACGAGCCAATATATCGAGAAGTATATGGCCTATTTGTGGCCTCATCGTACTCCTGACAATACTTAATATAGCGCTTTACGCCCTCTGGGAAATGAACGTAATTTCCTTCGTTGACGCTGTAAATTTTTCCTTCCTGTGGGATTTGCATATCCGGATGGGAAAGACAAAATACTCCGATGGAAGGGTCCAGGGTAAAGCCGTTAACCCCGTTGCCAGTTGTGTAAACCAGCATGGTTGAAGAGCCATAAACCACATAACCGGCCGCGATTTGTGCGTCCCCAGGCTGTAGAAAATCCTTCATGCTAACGGGACTTCCAGCAGGAGTTAATCGGCGATAGATGGAGAAAATGGTTCCAACACTGACGTTCACATCAATATTGGAGGATCCGTCCAACGGGTCCATCAATACCACATAACGCGCATCGCTGTGAATCTCATCGTCAAATGCAACGAAATGTTCCTCCTCTTCGCTTGCGACACCACAAACTTGTCCCATGCTGCGAAGTGCACGCATGAACGTATCATTCGCTATGACATCAAGTTTTTGTTGGGCTTCGCCTTGAATATTTTCGCTCCCCATGGCTCCAAGGATATCAGCTAGGCCGGCCTTGTTTATTTCGCGATTCACCACCTTAGCGGCTAAGCGAATAGAAGTAAGTAGCTGAGATAATTCCCCAGTTGCAAAGGGGAAATCCTTTTGATTCTCGACGATAAATTCGCCGAGCGTAGTGGGTTGTACCATGGTCAGTGGTTCTTTGGTTGTAATAGGTACGTGCAAGTTAGGCTTTTTAGGTGGAATCCCGTGGATGGAAAGCATACCTTTGCAAACATGAGAGATCAAGGACAGGTAAGGGCAAAGAAGCATTTAGGGCAACACTTCCTAAAGGATGAACACATTGCACAGCGTATAGCAAATATCATCCCTTACGATGGAGTAGATAAGGTGTTGGAGATTGGTCCGGGAATGGGCGTAATGACGAAATACCTCTTGCAAATACCCAACCTTGAAACCTGGGTAGTTGAAATTGATACGGAAAGTGTGAGCTACCTGCAGGCCAATTACAACACCTTGAGTGCCCGTATTCTTGAGACCGATTTTCTCAAGTGGAATCCTAAGTTGGTATTTGAGGATACCCCTTTTGCACTCATTGGCAACTTTCCCTACAACATCAGTTCTCAGATCGTTTTTCGCGTGCTAGAAATGCGCGACCAAATCCCCTTATTTGGGGGGATGTTCCAGAAGGAGGTTGCCGAACGATTGTGTGCGCCTCCGGGCAATAAAGTCTACGGGATTCTATCGGTATTGTGTCAAGCGTATTATGAAGTAAGCTATGACTTTACTGTGCCGCCTACTGTTTTTAATCCACCTCCGAAGGTTGAAAGTGGCGTTATGCACATGGTGCGTAAAACCGAAGATCCGTCGATAGAATTCAAAATGTTGAAGTCCTATGTAAAAGCGGCCTTCGGTCAACGCAGAAAAACCCTAAGGAATGCGTTGAAAACTCTTAACTTGCCACAAGGCTTTGAGCATCCCTATCTAAGCCAGCGAGCGGAACAATTGAGTCACGAGCAGTTTGTAGAACTGATAATTGCCATTGAAAATGGAAGAGCTTAGTGTAAAAGAACGTATCGAGCGTGCAATGAACGCCATTGATTGGGCAGAGTTCGTGGAATATACCATGGACTTGCACGCTGCGGATATTGCTGAAGAACTGGAATCTCGCGAGATTGAGGAGATTGAGTTTTTCCTTGAGCGTTTGGATGCAGAGCTCGTTGCCGATATTCTTGTCGAGATTGATGAGGACATTCGTTCGGAACTACTAAAGACCTATACCTCTGAAGATATCGCCCATGAACTCGTAGAGAACATGGATAGTGATGATGCCGCGGATATGCTTTCTGAACTCTCAGAAGAGTTGACTAAAGAGGTACTTTCCAAGGTGGATGATGTGGAGCAAGCAAAGAAAATTGCACAATTGCTCACACACGAGGAAGATACGGCAGGTGCCTTGATGGCCACGGAATACATCAAAGTACAAGAAGGATTGACCGCTGTACGATGTGTGGCAGCCATGCGCGCTCAGGCCGAAAACGTCGACCGAGTGCATGCGGTATATGTAGTCAACGAGGATGATATTTTGGTAGGAACATTGAGTTTGAAAAAACTTCTAACTGCCAAGCGTACCGAGAACATCTCGGAACTGTACACCCCCATTCAACATACTGTATTATCCACAACACCGGCAGAGGACGTAGCGAACATGATGCAGAAATATGACCTCTTTGTGATCCCGGTAGTTAATGCTGCTGGCGAATTGCTGGGGCGTATCACCTTGGATGATGTTGTAGATTTCATTCGTGAAGAAGCAGAGCGTGATTACCAGCTTGCTTCGGGTTTGACCGACGAGGTTGAAAGTGATGATACCGTTCTACACATTACTCGAGCGCGTATTCCGTGGTTGCTTATTGGGTTGTTCGGCGGGCTGATCGTGGCATTGATGTTGGGCGAAAATGAAGGAGATATTAAGAGCGTTCCTGCACTTGCACTCTTCATGCCTCTAATAGCGGCCATGGCAGGAAATGTGGGAGTTCAATCTTCTGCGATCGTCGTGCAGGCCCTAGCAAGTAATCGTGCGGATCACAACATGACCAAAAAGCTCATGAAAGAGCTGTCGGTTGGATTGGTCAATGGAATTATTCTCGCAGCCGTAATGCTTGTGGCAGGCCTGCTTTTAGGTTATGGACAACAAGTGACTATGACTGTAAGTGTATCGCTACTCACAGTAATCATCTTTGCATCGCTCTTTGGGACATTCATACCGTTAATGCTCAATAGATTCAATATTGATGCAGCCTTAGCCACAGGACCCTTTATTACGACGGCAAACGATGTCATCGGCTTGATCATCTACTTCCAGATTGGCCGATTAATCATTGGCTACTAATGAAAGCACTGTTATTGGACTACACTCACGAACTGCTCGAGCAAGGTCTCGAAAGAGGTGGGCTGGAGCTCATACGTGAATACACCGCAGCACCCGAAGAATTTCATGCCTCTCATTTTGAGGTTGAGGTGATAATCCTTCGCTCGAGAGTCCCGGTAAACGCAGCATTTATCGATCGTTTTCCAAATCTCAAGGCCATTGGTCGTCTTGGAGCCGGGCTCGAGAATATTGATGTTAATCATGCGGAATCTCGCGGCATCGCTTGTTTGCGGGTGCCGGAAGGTAATGCCCAAGCGGTAGCAGAGCATGCCCTGGGGATGTTGCTCAGTCTCATTAACCATATGCCTCGAGCGCAGCGAGAGGTGCGTGAAGGAATATGGAAACGCGAAGAAAACAAAGGGCGTGAATTGCATTCCATGACCGTCGGAATCATTGGCTACGGGGTTATGGGAAGTCGTTTTGCCAAGTTGTTGACTCAAATGGGAGTCAAAGTATTGGTGCACGATAAATACAAATCAAATTTCTCCGATGGGACTTTCCAAGAGGTTAGTTTGGAGGATATACAGCGCGAGTGCCATTGCATTAGCCTACACCTTCCATTGACAGAAGAAACCAGGTATTATGCAGATCGCGCGTTCTTCCAATCCTGCACAAATCCGATCTATTTCATCAACACAGCACGTGGCCCTGTTCTAGAAACTACTGCGTTGGTGCAGGCAATCGAGGACGGTAAAGTGCTTGGCGCCGGGCTCGATGTTCTCGAGTATGAAAAACGAAGCTTTACCAGCTTGTTCGATGGGGCTATGCCTGAGGCGTTAAGGTATTTGCTGGAACAAGACAATGTGATCATCACTCCACATATTGCGGGTTGGACCAAGGAGAGCTTCGAAAAGATGGGACACGATCTTGCCCAAAAGGTTTTAGCTGCGCTCTAGGCGTTCGTGCGATTAAACACAAACTGAACGGTTTCGGGAGTGCGTTGCTCTTGAAGAATGGTCATTCCTTCTGTTTCCCGGGCGACATCGTCTTCCGTATAGTGGCGGATGGTCAATAATTCAACATTAGGCACCAGGGTGAGCTCGAAACTGTCGGATAAGGCCTGCACGACACGTGGAACAATAATGGTGTCATTATTAATACAGAACGTCGCTTTGGTTGCGGTGTTACGCATCAAATTAACGACAACGCCAAGCTCAGCGAATAATTGGTAAACCGCACTCAAATGATGTTCAGCAATGAACGCCAAATCCTTGGTGCTAATAGATAATAGGGCTTGATTCTTCTTTAAAATAAAGTTTGGTACCTGCGGTACTGCTTGATGAGTTGCATTAATTACCGTACCTGTCGCGCTAGGGTCTAAGAAGCTTTTGATGTGTAATGGAATGCCCTTTTTCTGAAGCGGTTGAATGGTTTTTGGGTGTATGATAGAAGCACCGTAAAACGCAAGTTCGATGGCTTCGCCAAAGGGGAGCTCTTCTATCAGGGTTGTATTCGTGAAGGTTTTAGGGTCTCCGTTGAGCATTCCAGGCACATCTTTCCAGATGGTTAGGCTGTTCGCGCCAAGGCAATAGGCAAATACCGCTCCGGTATAATCGGAACCTTCCCGGCCTAAGGTGGTTGGACGTCCGTCGGCATCACTTCCTATAAAGCCTTGAACGAAATGTACGTGGTCATCATTGATGGCTTGCGTGATTCGCGCTGCGGTTTCGTCCCATTGCACCGTTGCACGACGGAATTGGGCATCTGTGCGAACCAGTTGTCGCGTGTCCTGCCAAACAGCTGGTGTGCTCAGATTCACATATTCTTGAACGATTCGGGTCGAAATCAGTTCGCCGTGATGCACGATGTTGTCGTACTGCTCGCTGTAGCTGCGAGTTGTATTGCCGAGTTGCTTCGTCAAGTGCTCATACCAATGCGCCAAGTCGCTATGTAAACTTTGCGGAATTTGCTCGAATAATTGGTCAATGATGCCTTGATGAAAGGCGCGAATGCCATCCAATTCCTGCTGCGCTGCGGATACATTTTGCTGCTCCCAATGCGCTACAACACTTTCGAAGGCATTGGTCATTTTACCCATTGCACTAACCACTACAACCATTGGGCGATCCGGGAATCGGGCAATAATTCTAGCAACATTTCGTACGCTCTCGGCATCCTTAACGGACGCACCACCAAATTTGAAAACTAGGGGAGTATTCATAGGTATTTTTGCAATGCTTCTCGGCTTAGTGTTCCTAAATGCCATTCAGGGTCCAAGGAAGCTTGGTGTTTGTTATAAAAGTGAATGGCGGGTTCATTCCATTCAAGGACCGTCCATTCCATACGGCCTACATTTCGCTCTGCAGCAACCTTTGCAACGCGCTTAAAGAGTTCGTCGCCTATACCACGTCCTCGCATACTCGGTTGAATGTAGAGATCTTCTAGGTGCAAGGTGGGGCCTTTCCAGGTGGAATATCTTTCGTAATAAAGTGCCATCCCGACCAGTCGGTTTGTTTCCGAATCTTCGGCAACAAAACAATCAAACTTACCATCGACAAAACCGTGTTGCACAAGGTCCGACGGGGAAATAATGACCGCATCAGGCTCCCGCTCGTACACGGCAAGTTCCATGATGAGTCCGTGCACCTGTTCCATATCTTGCGCTGTGGCCGTTCTGTAAATAATCATGCTACGAAGTTACATATTCTAAACCTCGCTCGGGACGAGAGTTTGCTGAGCGTCAGTCTTTTCTTGAGCAAAGGTGTCCAATTCTATTTGACCAACCATCAAATCTTCGAACGTTTCTCTGGCCTTGATCAAATGTGCTTGGCCATCGATAATCATGACTTCCGCAGGGCGAACCCGGCTGTTGTAGTTGGAGGCCATGGAGCTACAATACGCGCCAGCATTGTGAAAGGCCAAAATATCCCCCGACCTTACCTCAGCAATTTTACGGTCGTACCCGAACGTATCGGTTTCGCAGATGTAACCAACCACCGTATAAATACGCTGCTCACCCTGTGGATTACTTACGTTTTCAATGTGATGATACGCATCGTACAGCATGGGGCGCGGGAAGTGATTGAACCCGCTATTTACTTGGGCGAACACGGTTGAAGGTGTGGTCTTTGTACTGTTTACAGTCGTTAGGAAAATACCACTTTCCGATACCAAGAATTTGCCTGGTTCGAAAATGAGTTTGAGGTCTCGGCCGTATTCGAGACAGAAATCTTGGAATCGGTCACTCATCTTCGCACCAAAACTTTCTATATCTGTCGTGCTTTCGTCGGGGCGGTAACCCACCTTGAACCCTGAGCCAAAGTCGATATATGTAAGTTCCTTGAAATCATGAGCAAGATCCAATAAGAGACTAGCACCACGCATAAAGGCATCGATATCAAGGATGTCACTCCCTGTGTGCATGTGCAAGCCATGGACGTGAAGTCCCATGTTGTTTACGATACGGTGGAGGTGACGCACTTGGTGAATGGAAATCCCAAACTTGGAATCGATGTGGCCTACAGAGATTTTGGAATTTCCACCGGCCATAATATGCGGGTTAATGCGCACACAAACAGGTATAGAATTCCCAAATTCATTGGCAAATTCTTCTAACGTCTCGAGGTTGTCGATGTTGATCTGAACGCCGAGTTGGGCCGCTTCACGAATCTCACTCATGCCAACACCATTGGGCGTGAAGAGGATTTCCTCCGGCGAGAATCCTGCACGTAGACCTAAATGCACCTCGCCCATGCTTACCGCATCGAGCCCAGCACCAAGCGACTTCAACAGCTTGAGCACATTGATGTTGTTCAGCGCCTTACAGGCATAGTGGATGCCTAAGTCGATGGATGCATCAAAGGCATCGGTTATTCTATGGTATTGTCGCTCGATGGTAGAGGCATCATAGACGTAGAGTGGGGATCCGAAATCTTCAACCCATGTGGTAGCTTGGTTTATAGGAAAGGTGGTCATAGCACAATCATTTAAGGCCGCAAAAGTAGAAGTTGAATATGCGGTCTGAGTGAAAGTGAATGAGATTAGTCTCAAATATTACAGATTGTTATATTTGAAACAAATGACTTGATCGAGGTGTCTTAATTTTGCAGCTTCAGTGCATCTACTTTTATGACCTCAACAACACTTGGATCAAGTAATGTCGAAGTGTCGCCAAGATTACTAGTATCACCTTCAGCTACCTTTCTTAAAATTCTACGCATGATTTTTCCGGAACGTGTTTTTGGAAGTCCGGGAACAATCTGAATGACATCAGGCTTGGCAATCGGGCCTATTTCACTTATTACGGCAGTAATTATTGCTTTGCGTACAGCCTCAGCATCATGAGCTCCACCTTCCAAAATCACATAGGCGTAGATGCCTTGACCTTTGATATCATGCGGATAGCCGACCACCGCGCTTTCCGTTACTACGGAACTTGAGTTGATCGCATTCTCTATTTCTGCGGTTCCAAAGCGGTGCCCGCTGACATTTATTACATCGTCTACCCGTCCAATGATTCGGAACATACCGTCCTCACGACGCGCCCCATCGCCAGTAAAATAGTAACCATCGTAATGACTAAAGTAGGTGGTTCTGCAGCGCTCGTGATCGCCATACGTAGTTCGAAGCATTGATGGCCAAGGGTGTTTGACTACGAGGTACCCTTCGACACCATCGCCTTGAATTTCATTACCATCACTATCTAAAAGTTCTGGTTGAATCCCGGGAAGTGGAAGGCCTGCAAAAGTTGCGCGTTGTGGACTAAGGCCACCTAGACCCGAAATCATGATCCCACCGGTTTCCGTCTGCCACCAAGTATCTACAATAGGACAGTTTCCTTTGCCCACTTTTTCATGGTACCAATGCCACGCTTCTGCATTGATGGGTTCTCCCACGGATCCTATGACCTTTAAGCTGCTGAGGTTGGCGCGTTCCACAAACTCGTTGCCGCAGGCCATTAAGGCGCGTATGGCGGTAGGGGCAGTGTAGAATTGGTTGACCTGGTATTTGTCACAAACGTCCCAGAATCGGCCCGCATCCGGCCATGTAGGCACGCCTTCAAACATGATGGTGGTCGCGCCGTTTAATAGCGGTCCATAGATGATATAGCTATGCCCTGTGATCCAACCCACATCTGCCGTACACCAGTATACATCGCCACGCTTGTATTGGAATACATTCTTAAAGCTGTATCCTGCATAGACCATGTAGCCGCCGCAGGTATGCACGACACCTTTGGGTTTTCCGGTAGATCCTGAGGTATACAGGATGAACAGCATATCTTCCGCGTCCATGGTTTCAGCTGGACAATCGGTCCCCACTGTTGCCGCCGCTTCATCGTACCACAGGTCGCGTCCTTCCACCATATTCACCGCTCTACCGTCGCGTTTTACTACGATAACGGTTTCTACACTGGTACAATATTCGAGTGCATCGTCCACAGTTGTTTTTACTGGAAGGGCCTTTGCGCCGCGGTACATGCCGTCAGAAGTAAGTACTGCTTTGCAAGAGGAGTCGTTGATTCGATCGGCCAATGCACTTGCAGAGAATCCTGCGAAAACAACACTATGTACCGCACCAATTCTAGCACAAGCCAGTACTCCTATGGTAAGTTCAGGCACCATAGGCATGTAGACAGCGACGCGATCTCCTTTGCCAATGCCGCGAGACTTCAAGACGTTTGCGAACCTACACACCTCGGCGTGAAGCGCTTTATAAGTCATGCGAACCTCTTTGTCGTTTGGGTTATTCGGTTCCCAAATCAGCGCGACATCATCGCCATGTTCAGTTAAATGACGGTCAAGACAATTCTCCGTAATATTCAACTTTCCGCCTTCAAACCATTTAATGTTGGGCTCGGAGAAATTCCAATCGAGTGTATTGTTCCAGGGTTGTTGCCAGTGGTAGTTCTGGGCGATTCTGTTCCAGAATTTTATTGGGTCATTTATTGAGGCTTTATAGGATTCCTCATACTCTTCAAAGGTGTTGATATGGTAGTAATTCATCAAAGACTTGTATTCTTTTTAGAATAAATGGACTTCCAAGTAAGCACTAAGTATTTATTTTCCATCGGTGTAACTAGGAGACCCCCACGGTTTAAAACATCCTGATCACCAATGAAATCCAATAGCTCGTCGTAAGGTAGAATCTGCACTTCAGGCTGGATATTAGTGGTCTTGTTTGGTCTCTTAATGTTGTAGGTTTTTACCCAATTCATCACACTAACATGACTCACGTTTAGAATACGTTCGATTTCTCTAAAACTCATTCCTTCGAGGTAAAGCTGTAAAGCCTTGATTACATATTCTCCCTCTATTCGTTTGCCAAGTTTTTGAACAGTGAAATAGTAATTGCATTCTTTACATTTAAATCTTTGGCGATCCTTTATGATTCCACTTTTTACAAAGTCTTCGGAATGGCATTTCGGGCATCTTTTTTCATTGGGTTGCATTTGGCGGCGGTTTAGATATGCGGTCTTTAAATATAAAAAAAATCGCCACCAAAGGGTAGCGATTTTCATTCACTCTGTGTAGGCTCTTGGGAAAGCCAGTGTATTTGCGCTAAGGCGCGTTTGGTAGGGATATTATGTGAAGGTTCTCAGGGAATCGATGGTTTTCTCTATAAGGTCCATGGCATTGAAAAATTCTTCGCTATGTGAATCGCCTAATTTTTCACGTACAGCTTTGTTGAACTGGATTACAGCATGCTTACTTGCATTCCGCTTCTCAATCCCAAGTGGAGTAAGTTTAAGGAGTACACTACGTTTGTCTTGAGGATGCGCTTCTTTGAAGATCAATCCGTCGCGTTCCATGTTTTTAAGGATTCGACTTAAGGAGGTACTCTCCATTCCCATTTTAGGGCCTAGCGCAGTAGAAGGCGTGCCTTTCTTTACGTCAATATTGAGTAATGCGAAACCTACGGAAACCGTGATGCCACTGCTGCTCACAAGGTCATTGTACATCTTGGACATGGATATCCAGCTGCGACGAATTCGAAAGTCAAAGGTTTCTTCTGGCCTCATTTAATCCTGTTCTCGAGGCCCTAATATAGAAAAAAATACTATGCACGCATAGCAAATAAGTTAGTAATCTAAACTCCTCAGGATCTGGGGAAGAACGAAGTAATTGAAGTCTTCCATGAATGAGTTGGTCGCACTTTGCATGGCACGTTCTTTTGAACTTGAAATTGCAGTGCCGTCAATGATGTTTGCACTCTTCCATAATAAGTCGACGTGTTCCCCTATCTGAGTAAGGGCAAATGAACCTTCAATAATGACTTTATAGGTGCCTTGCGGAGAAGTTTCAGTAAAGACATCAATATTACAATCCAGTCCTAGCATGGCCCCTTTAACAGTAGCCGTGGTCGATACTGAAAACTCTTGTGACAGACTTTGTGCCAATACAGCATTCAATTCTTCTGCATTATCCAATAGCAGGGTAGGCTTTTGGAAGTTAAGCACCGCACCTTGGTTCCATTGGCTTTTGCTTTTTAACCAACTTTTGGTGGCTTGATGGCTGCTTTGAATTTTATCCCAATCCCAAGTTATGGTGAGTTGAACCACGGGTTCTTTACCGGTATGAAGGCATTGTATCTGTTGTTCTTTAAAAATGAACTGACCGGAGCTTGATTCTATGGATAAGGGGATTTGATCGCGACCTATGTATTGCCAATGTGCTTGAAAGGTTGCTGGCAATCCCAGGTAGGCTAATTCTTCTGGTATGATCAAGGCCACGGCCATGGATTGTTCAAGATTTCGCAGTGCTTCGGTTGCGTCCGCGTTAAGTTTAGTCTTGAACTTGATATCGCCGAAAAGCTGGAAATCATGAGCCTTATCTAGGGCGTCTACTAAAGCACTTAATCGAATGGGTGCCGAAAGTTGTACGTCCTTAGCCTCTCGGAATTTCTCGTTGATCCAATGCATCGCCTCTGCATCTTGTAAAGCCTTTTTTTGTAGAAATGCCTGCAAGTCTAATCGGTAAAGGGTGTAGAAACGATAATCGTCGGCGTAGGTTTCGACCAATTCATAATCTTCAAGTCGTAGTGTAGAAGTTGAAGTGGTATTGGATTCAAAAGAACTGTTGAATCCATTTACATCCTCCTTTTGTAAGAGCCTTGTCTCATCAAAAATTTCACTTTGAACTTCTTGAGCAAGATCAGCTAATGCATTAGATCGAGCTGCCTGTTGGTATGCCGTATTGGGGTTGATGTAGGCATTTCCCATACCATAAACATAGGTGCCCGTCTCGTCTATTGGTTTTCCGCTTATCCAGCTTGGTGCTGCATTTTTCTTTGTGCCACAAGCGAAAAACAACAATGCGGTAGAAAGGGCGAGGAGGTATCTCATTACTTTGACAAATTCTGTTTATTCACGTAATCGGCTGCCTTTTGAGCCAATGCACTGACCGCATCTTTACGCATGGCAGAGGTACTTTTGATACGTTTACTTGATTTTTTCAATCTATTCATCGTACCACTATCGTTTCTTCGACGGTCACTAGGGTGTTCCTTACTTTGGTATTTCCAGTCACCCGAATATAGATTTCCGGTTCCTGAAAACTCGATGTAGTGTATCTCGTCTTTATCCTCGTGATGGAAGCTTTCGGACCATAAGATTTTCGAAGTTGCGCGCTCTACAAGAGCGAGTTGCATGTCGTAACTCGCTTCATTTTGTTTGTCAAATTCGGTGTAAGTGATTTTTTTATAAGCGGCCTTTTTCTCCTCTTCTCCCTCGTCGTTTTTCACCGTGACAAAGTATTGTTCCCACCCTCTTTTTGTGGACCTATTCAAGGTGCCTTCATGCTCGTATACATGCGTGATAATCACCTTTAAGTAGGCATCAGCGGCTAAAATCTCCTGGGTTACGGCAGCTTCATTTGTAGTTCCTTGAATAATCGCTTCCTGTTCTTGACGCAGCATGTCAAAATTGGTTCGGTCCAAGAGTTCTAGGAAAGGATCCCGATTGCGTTGAATAAGTGAAATTGTAGCGCTTTGTAATGCAGCGGACATGGTCGCTTCGCTGCCCGTAATATTGGGGTCGGATATAATCCCTAGGCGGTATTTACCCCGCTCGATGGCCTGTTCTTCAAGTTTAAGGAGCATTTCCTGATTTGGATACTTTTTTAAAGTGGGCTGTAGCATCTCATGCACCTCTCGGAATTCATTCTTTTCGAACAATTCCAATGCACTGACGTAAATAGGTTCCACCTCACTAAATTCCAACAGTGCTTGTACGTCCTTATAATCGGGAGAAAGTGATTTTATTTCTTCCAAGTTTTTTTGCGCACGTTCAAATTCGCGGGTACGGATCCATTTTTGGGACCTATTGTATTTAGCTTCTAAGAAACGCGATAATTGCTCTTGGTAGTCCCGTTCATAAAATCCTTCAAATGTTGAGGTATTGATATAAGGCTTTAAATAAGTTCGCCATTTTTCAGCTTCTAAAAACTTATATACAGACACACTATCATCACCATCAGCAAATCTATAATTGGTATACAGTTCTTCAAGCAATGCAGTACCCGCTTGATCCATTGCGATTCGAAACTTCGTTTTACTGGGTCGGCGATCAATGGCTTTTTTATAAGAGGTCACACTCTCTTTGAGCATTCTTGCCTCAGCATAGCGCTTGCCATTTTTATAATGGTATTTGGCACCATGACAGTTGGTGAAGAAAAGGGCTAGCCCAACAAGCAAACAAATTTTTCCGATCAATCTCATAATTATCCTAAAACAAAAGCCGTGCCTTTGGGCTTAAAGGTAGGGTACGACGTATTTTTATCCTATGAATGACCTCTTGATTCTTTTATCGCCGTCGAAGGGCATGAATACCATTTTGCAACCCGCAAATGAGGCAGGAGCGTCTATACTTTTTCCTTCTGCAACCCACGAAGTTGTTCATGCTATTCATTGTTTAACCGAGGTAGAAGCCAAAAAACGCTTTAAAGTCAGTGAAAAACTCTGGCCAGAGGTAGCCAAACTCTGGAAAGAATCGGCTTCGGAATTTGAAAACCCATCGGAAGGAGTTCAGGGACTATACGCTTATGTAGGTGAGGCGTTTAAGTTTTTGGATGCGTCCACATTGAGTGCTGAGGCCGCGAAAAAAGCGGTCCATCAACTTGCGGTCCTAAGTGCCCTATATGGTGTTGTGGAAGCAGATGCTTGGATTCGACCGTATCGATTGGAGATGCAAATGAAGCTTGAAGTGGCAAGTGCTAAATCTTTGTATGCGCTTTGGAAACCTATAATTACACAATGGCTGAACGACCACCCTGCAAAGATTATAGTTGATGCCTGTAGTGGAGAATACAGTAAGGCCGTAGAGTGGGATTCCATTGATAAAACAGTAGTTCAGGTCGATTTCAAACAAAGAAAGAACGGTCAATTAAAATCTGTATCTGCGTTTTCAAAGCAGGCAAGAGGTGCCTTTGCACGATGGATTCTAGAGGAAGGTGTTCATACAATTTCTGATTTGTATGCGTTTAATCAATTGGGGTATGAATTGCATAGCAACAACGACAATAAATTGGTATTTTTGAGGGATTCACAATGATTATGAAGAATATAAAACACATCGCGCTTATCGCTTTTCTAATGGTATTTGGAAGTGATGCGTATGCCCAAAGGGTGACCGCCTTTCTAGAATTGGGAGGCTATGGTATGACCCAAAATTATCTTGGAGATGTCAATGGAGGAAGCTTAGGTGCATTGACGCAAGAAGCCCGATTTGGATTAGGCACACAGCTTAAGTACAACTTCAGTAGCCTGCTTAGCGTGGGGGCGGATGTGAATTACGGGAGTGTGTATAGCCACGATAATTTGCATGGAAATGCCGATCGTGATTACCAAGTTGATACGGATTTACTCAATATTAGCCTGTTTACGAATGTTCATTTCATTCCATTTGGAAAGTACAACCAACGCAATCACCATACCCCATTCATCCATGCGGGAATCGGAGCATTGACGTACCAGCCTCATCTCAACACAAACGCGCAATATCCAGACGGTATCGCTCTTTATCCAGGCACAGGTCACACCTATGCCTATTCGGTTGGGTTTGGATGGAGAATTAGAAATAAGTTGAAATCGTTCTACAACATCGGGGTTTACTACAATGGATTTGGTGCGTCTAATATTGAAGGATTCAACTACGAGGCGGATTATTTGGATGCAAATCCCGCTTTGAGCAACTTTAATGATGGTAGCCTAGTGGTTAAGTTCGGAATGAGCTTCGGATTCTTCGAGCAATAATTTCGGCACAGCCTTTGAACTCTATATAAGGCCCTCCTTTGGAGCGGCCTTTTTTTAGCCAATAATGACAGCATGTCGTACAAATTGGCCCCTAACCACGTTTTGATAAAGACTTATGGACAGATTGTCACTTAGCGATATAATGGATGAGAATACCGAGTTTATTCCATTGATGACTTCCGATGAAGAAGTTGAGATTAATGATGATCAACTTCCGGAACTACTTCCTATCCTCCCACTCAGAAATACGGTGATATTTCCTGGTGTCGTAGCGCCGATTACTGCCGGGCGCGACAAAAGTTTGCGATTAATTAAAAGCGTATCGGAGAAGGATAAGTTTGTAGGTATGGTTGCCCAAATGGAAGGTGATACCGAAGACCCAAGCCAAAGCGAAGTATACCAAATAGGTACATTGGCGCAAATTGTGAAGAGCTTCAAAATGCCAGATGGCAATACGACCATCATTATTCAAGGGAAGAAGCGATTCAGAATCAAGGAATGGGTTCAGACGGAACCTTTTAATATTGCCAAAGTTGAGTTTTTACCGGAGTTCGTTCCCGGAGATGATGATGTTGAGTTTCCAATTCTCGTCGATTCAATTAAAGAAATTGCAGCCCGCCTGATTCAAGAGAGTCCACACATCCCAAGTGAAGCACAAGCAGCCTTAGATAATATCCGAAGTAACACGTTTTTGTTGAACTTCATTGCCTCAAACAGTAGCATGAAGTTGCCCAAGAAGCAAGAAGTATTGGAGCTCGAGTCGTTAAAAGACCGCGCCGTAAAAGTCCTTGAAGGGTTGAATCTAGAGCTGAAAATGCTCGAGGTGAAAAATGAGATACACGATAAGGTTAAGCATGAGTTTGATCAGCAGCAACGTGAATATTTCTTGCATCAACAAATGCGAACCATTCAAGAGGAATTGGGTGGCAACAGCTCGGAAACAGAAGTTGAAGAGATGCGCTCCAAGGCAAAGTCGAAAAAATGGAGCAAAGAGTCTGCAGAGCATTTCGATAAAGAGTTGCGAAAGTTGCAGCGCTTGAATCCTCAGATGCCTGAGTTTTCCATTCAACGAAATTATCTAGAATTCATGCTTGAGTTGCCTTTCGCAGGTTCAGGAAACGATACCATAGACTTGAAAAAGGCACAGAAGGTTCTTGATCGTGATCATTATGGGCTGGAGAAGGTCAAAGAAAGAATCTTAGAGCACCTTGCAGTGCTGAAGCTAAAGGGGGACATGAAGAGCCCAATCCTTTGTCTGGCAGGCCCTCCGGGAGTAGGTAAAACCTCATTGGGTAAATCTGTGGCAGAGGCCTTAGGACGTCCATATGTACGAATGTCGTTGGGAGGACTTCGAGATGAAGCCGAAATACGAGGACATAGAAAAACTTACATTGGAGCCATGCCGGGTCGTGTGCTTCAGAATATGAAGAAGGCGGGAACAAATGATCCTGTTTTTATTCTAGATGAGATTGATAAGTTGAGTTATGGGGTTGGAGGAGATCCATCCTCGTCAATGCTTGAAGTATTAGATCCCGAGCAAAATGATAGCTTTTATGACAACTATCTTGAAATGGGCTATGATTTGAGTAATGTCTTCTTCATTGCAACAGCGAATAATCTCGGAGCCATTCAACCGGCATTGTTGGACCGCATGGAGATTATTGATGTAACGGGTTATACCACGGAAGAAAAGGTGGAAATCGCTAAGCGTCATCTTGTGCCAAAGCAATTAGAGAATCACGGTTTAAGTAAGGACCAATTTGCTATTGCCAAACCCGTATTGAAATCATTGGTAGAAGGGTACACTCGTGAAAGTGGTGTTCGAAATCTAGATAAGAAGGTTGCTAAATTGGTGCGTCATACGGCCAAGGATATTGCCATGGAGACCGTTCAGCAGGCGACCATTGGTCCTGAAGACTTGGGTGCCATATTGGGCCCCTCTCGCGAACGCGATTCCTATGAGGGGAATGTACACGCTGGAGTTGTAACCGGACTTGCTTGGACACCTGTAGGAGGGGATATTTTATTTATTGAAACTTCTGCGAGCAAAGGAAACGGCAAGGTGATCATTACGGGTAACCTTGGTGATGTGATGAAGGAAAGCGCAACAATTGCGATGGCGTACATCAAAAGTAATTCAGATGCTCTTGGAGTGGATGCACGCTTGTTTTCTAACTATGACATTAATATTCACGTACCTCAAGGAGCTATTCCTAAAGATGGGCCATCCGCGGGTATTACTCTGTTGACGGCCTTGGTCAGTTTGTTGACGCAGAAAAAGGTTGCTCCAAAACTGGCAATGACAGGTGAGATTACGCTACGCGGTAAGGTTCTTCCTGTTGGTGGAATCAAGGAAAAAATCCTAGCAGCAAAGCGTGCAAAAATTGGCACCATCATCCTATGTGAGAAGAACCGAAAAGACATTGAGGAGATTGAGGGGCATTACTTGAAAGGCATGACTTTCCATTACGTCAACGAGATGAAAGAAGTGTTGGATTTGGCTATCTTAGACCAAAAGGTGAAATCTCCTAAAAAATGGGAGTTTCCTGCACCGGTGAAACGTTGATTAGAGCCCTATTCATAGCATTGTTTTGGTCCACTGCGTTGCTTGCGCAAAGTGGAGGGAATAGCGTATTCACTTTCTTAGACAGATCTGTGTTTGCTGGAGCATCCGCTCTGGGAAATGCGGCGTACCTGCATCAAGGAAAAGTAGCGGCATTCGCCGTTCAAAATCCACTGTTATTGACCGATTCTTCGCGTCACCAGCTCGAAATGAGTTCAGGTGCGCTGGGGCAAGGCATACAGCTTTTGCAAGGCAGTTACAGTTTTGATCTCAAAGGACGTCACGTAATTGTTGGCGCGCAAACAATCCAATACGGCGCCTTTGGCGGGACTGATCAATGGGGCAATTCGCAAGGGACATTCTACGCTGGAGATATTGCATTTTCAATAGGTGCTGAAGTAGTGCGCTTTGGACCTGTTCGGATTGGAGCCTCGGCAAAATTGGTCAATGGCACCTATGAAAGCTACCAAAGTTGGGCTGTTGCAACAGATGCGGTAGCCATGTATGAGGGGGCTTCCGGTCCAAAGGTTGCGTTGATGGTGAAGAACTTGGGTACTCAACTCACTACTTTCGGCGGGACCTACGAACCGTTGCCTACCAATGTACTTATTGCCGTTGGAGATAAATTGGCACATGCTCCATTCCGATGGACCTTTGTATTCGATCAACTCCAACGTCCTAATTTGGGCTACGACGATCCCAATCTTGTTACTGTTGACCCTGTTACGGGTGCTACAACTCAATTGGACATGTCACTTCTTAATCTAGCGATGCGCCACGTAAGCGGTTCGCTTGAGTTTACGCCAACACAGCGTCTTCATCTCATGCTGGGCTATAATTTTAGGAGACAGTTCGAGATGAGTTTGCCGGATCGACGCACTTCTGGAGGATTCACGCTAGGTGCGGGTCTGTATTTCAACAAGTTCCAATTGCATTTTGCAAATGAACTGCGTAGCGTTGCAGGGCGCATGAATACCCTATCTTTGGGGCTAAACCTATAGCCTCATGTCAAAGCCGCTTACCATTGCAATCGACGGTCACAGCTCCACAGGAAAAAGTACTTTAGCGAAGGAATTGGCTAAGGCTCTGGGTTACATTTATGTTGATTCTGGAGCAATGTACCGAGCAGTTGCATTGTATGCCATGCGAAATCATTGGGTTAGTGCTTCAGCGGGTTGCCAAGAAGCAGAAATCAATAATTCATTGGATGAGGTACGCATCTCTTTTGAACTCGATTCAAACGGTGTGAACGCTACACATTTGAACGGCGAGCGTGTTGAAGAAGAAATTCGTACTATGGAAGTAAGCAATGTGGTAAGCCACGTGGCTAAGCTTGTTCCTGTTCGTAGACATTTGGTCGCGCTACAACAAGTAATGGGTCGTAATGGCGGTGTTGTGATGGATGGCCGAGATATTGGCACCGTTGTATTCCCAGAAGCCGAATTAAAAATCTTTATGACCGCCTCAGATCAGGTACGTGCACAGCGTCGCCAGCAAGAGTTAGCGGCTAAAGGCCAAATTTTTAGCGTAGCTGAGGTACTAGAAAATCTTCAATCTAGAGATAAAGCGGATATGGAGCGATCAGATTCTCCACTTGTTGCAGCGGCGGATGCTCGCACCCTAGACAATAGTAATCTCAGCAGAGAAACCCAGTTCGAGCTCGTTCTCGAGTGGGTCAGCGAACTTCGCTCTTAAGCGGTGAATGAATTAGGCGTTGCGTGTTGCGAGAACGGTAATACCTCCCTTAACAACATCGCCCTCTTTTACTTTGATGTCGCTATCTAGCGGCAAGAACAAATCAACGCGAGAACCAAATTTGATGAATCCAAACTCGGACCCTTGCGCTGCCAAATCACCTTGCTTGGCGTACATCACAATGCGACGCGCTAAGGCACCTGCAATTTGACGGAAGACAACCGTTCCCCAGTTTTCATTCTCTACCGCAACCGTTGTGCGCTCGTTCAATGTGGAGCTCTTCGGGTGCCATGCAACTAAGAATTTCCCTGGGTGATAAATGGCTTCTTTTACGATACCGCCTAATGGATAGCGGTTCACATGCACGTTGAAAGGTGACATGAAAATGGACATTTGAATACACTTGTCTTTCAAGATTTCATCCTCGAAAACTTCCTGAATGACAACGACCTTTCCATCCGCTGGACACAGCATGCCTTTGGGATTAACAGTAATGGTACGCTTTGGATTGCGAAAGAATTGGACCACAATAGCGTATACTATAACACTCAATCCAAGCACAGTTAACTCAACCCAAGCCAAGTCAGTCGCCCATTGCGCTAGGCTATTTATAATGAGTAATGCAAGAAAAACAACTGCTAGGGTGCCTTTACCTTCTCTATGTAGTTTCATATCATGTATTGATAAATGAGTATCGCTATGGGTGCCGCAGTGAGGAAGCTGTCCAATCGATCCAGCGCGCCTCCGTGACCGGGCAAAAATACACCGGAATCCTTCACATCAGCTTCGCGTTTTAAGGACGAAGCAACTAAATCTCCAAAAGGAGCAACTATAGCAACTGCCGCTGCCAATACCAATGCTACATCCATATCGAGCAAGCCCCAATAGTAGTTCACGCCAAAACCAGTCGCGATGGTGCCTAAGACACCCCCGGCAAAACCCTCAATGGTCTTCTTGGGGCTTAACTTGGGAGCAAAGGGCCGTTTTCCAAACGATCGTCCAGCCAAGTACGCAAAAGTATCTGAGGCCCAGATCATCGTGAAAATGAATAAAATAAGTTCAGGGAAAGACCAACTTTGTTGAATGACCAAGACCATTGGCAACCAGATGTAGGCAACGAGGAATAATCCTTTTTGCATTTCTACTGCCGGCCGTTCTGTACGTAAGGCACTAAATGCATGCAGTACGCTGATCAAGACAGTAGTTAAAACCAACTCTTTTGTACCGCCAAAATCTACATACACTAAAAACAGCATTGCAGGGCCGGTAAGTATTTTCAAAGGATTAGGCTTCATTTTTAGAAGTCGTATTCCTTCATTTAGCAGCAAGAAATTAAAAACAACGAGTAAAACCGTTCCGAACGAAGTGAAGCCCAATAGGCCGATTAGTGACGCGGCATATAAGCCGCCAAAAAGCGCACGCTTACCCATTAAGCTTCGTCTTCAATGAGTACTAAAAATACCGTTCTACCCTTGTTAGGATCTGCAGCAGCCAATTCAACCGCTTGATCATGGGGTGCGCGAATGACTGAAATATTGGTCGGGCGTTCTTCGCGGTATTTCTGATTTATGGCGGTCATCCCATCGCGTAGATTGGCAACAATTTGCGAGGTATAGGCAATGAGTATATGGTTTTTGGGAAGATCGCCCAATTTTCTACCGCCCGTATGATGTGAGTGGATCATGATTCCACCATTAAATGCAATCAATGCTTCACAGCCGCTTAATACAACTGGGTACTGACCGTCATTTTCAAATGTGGTGCCAACTGTGAGGTCGTTTTCAAATCCCGCCAAAGCAGGTGTCGAAATGAAAACTCCCTTCCACGCCTGGTCCTGCAAATATTGATGAATGTGCGCTATGGCGTCTTCCTTCGAAGGGCAATAAATAAAGGCGCCTCCTCCCTCTGTAAACTGGGCTACGAATTTTTCGTCCAAAGGAAGTTCTTCCTTTGGAGCAAATTTTCCGCGTTCCTCAATTTCTGATTTTGAAGAACCCAAGAGGCTGCTTTTCAGCTTTGAGAAAAAACCTTTTTGATTGGCCATATAAACGAGTGCTACTTCAAAAGTACGCACGGCAATCCAAATAATCATGCGCGCGCGGCATAGCTATCAACAAAAAAACCGCGCCCTTGGGCGCGGTTTTCTTTATTTCAATTCAAAAAGGCTTATTCCTCCGATTTTTCAGTCGAATCTTCGGCTGTTACTTCGGTTTCATTTGCCTCAGCATTTACTTCAGCAGTTGTTGCTTCAGGTGTGCTTTCTTCTTTCGGAGCCTCTTCAGCGGCTGCCACTTCAACGGCTGCCTCTTCAATCTCGTCGTCTTTATCCCAAGGACGTGCACCAAAGATCTCTTTAACATTGTCCTTGAAGATGACTTCCTTGTCCAACAGTAATTGAGCCAATTGGTCTAATTTTTCTCTATTGTTCTCGAGCAGTTCTATGGCACGTTGGTACTGACCTTCAATGATTTTAGAGATTTCCTTGTCGATTATTTCCGCGGTATTTTCAGAATACGGCTTTTGCATGTATTCACTTTGACCTTGGCTATCGTAGTAGGTAATGTTTCCTAACTCGTCATTTAGACCATAGATGGTAACCATTGCACGTGCTTGCTTAGTCACCTTTTCGAGATCACTCAATGCGCCCGTTGATATTTTGTTGAATACCACGTGTTCTGCGGCTCGTCCTCCCATGGTCGCTGCCATTTCATCCAACATTTGCTCTGTTGTTGTGATTTGGCGTTCGTCCGGTAAGTACCATGCTGCCCCTAGCGATCGGCCTCGTGGAACGATGGTTACTTTGACGAGAGGAGCGGCATATTGCAGTAGCCAGCTCACAGCAGCATGTCCCGCCTCGTGGTAAGCAATGACTTTCTTCTCCTCTGGAGTGATGATTTTAGTTTTCTTCTCTAAGCCCCCAACGATACGGTCAACTGCATCAAGGAAATCTTGCTTTCCAACGTGCTTATTTCCTTTACGGGCAGCGATTAGAGCAGCTTCATTACAAACGTTTGCAATATCCGCACCTGAGAAGCCAGGGGTTTGCTTGCTGAGCAGTTTTACATCTACGGTATCATCGGTTTTGATGCCTTTGAGGTGAACCTTAAAGATATCTTCACGCTCGTTGAGCTCCGGAAGATCTACATAAATGATTCTATCAAAACGACCGGCACGCATCAAGGCTCTATCCAAGATATCTGCGCGGTTAGTAGCGGCCATTACGATCACATGCTCATTGGTACCAAATCCGTCCATCTCGGTTAAGAGTTGGTTCAATGTATTCTCACGCTCATCGTTTCCTCCAGTAAAATTGTTTTTACCGCGTGCACGTCCAATCGCATCAATTTCGTCAATGAAGATGATACAAGGCGATTTCTCTTTCGCTTGCTTAAACAAGTCGCGAACACGAGAGGCACCTACACCTACGAACATTTCTACGAAATCGGACCCGCTTAGCGAGAAGAAAGGAACCTTAGCTTCTCCTGCTACAGCTTTCGCCAAGAGCGTTTTACCTGTTCCCGGAGGGCCTGAAAGCATTACGCCTTTCGGAATACGCCCACCAAGTTCAGTGTATTTTTTTGGATTCTTAAGGAAGTCAACTACTTCCAAAACTTCTTCCTTGGCGCCGGTCATTCCCGCTACTTCATTGAATGTAGTTTTTACTTCTGTGTCTTTATCAAAGACCTTCGCACGGGATTTTCCTATGTTAAAGATTTGGCTACCACCACCGCCTCCTGGAGCACCTCCAGACATTCTGCGCATGATCAATACCCAAACAGCGATCATAATCACTAAGGGGAGTACCCATGAAACAATATCACCTATGAAGTTGTCCTGTGTTTCGTAGTTGACAGGGATCCTTTCATCGCTTGGATGCATCGCATAGTATTCTTTGATGCGGTCTTCAAATGCGGTTGAAGGCATTTCAAAATAGTAATGCGGCCCTGGATTGATTTCATCTCCGAAATTGCTTTTTCGAACGTCTTCATATTTTTCTGAATCACGCAATGATTCTTCATTAATGAAGACTTGAATTTTCTTTTCGTTGATGATTTTTACGCGATCAACTTCTCCCAACTCCAAGGCCTTTTCAAACTCTTGGTAATTGGAATTTTTGGCGCTAAAACTCATTGCACTGAAGATTTGCATCCCTATGAAGAGCGCAAAAATGAGTACATAAATCCAATAGAAGCTAAAAAGTGGATTTTTAGGCTTTTTCGGATCTCCTTTCTTTTCTCCGGAGTTTTTGGCAAACTGCTTTTTGAGTTTGTCTATTTGTTTTTGGTTGGGATTTTCCGCCATTATGTGTTTATAGGTTATCTATTACATGTACTTCAGCATCGCCCCAAAGGCTTTCTAAATCATAGAATTCACGTATTCCTTTCTGGAAAATATGAACTACTACATTAACGTAATCCATGAGAATCCATTCGGAATTTTCGCGGCCTTCAACGTGCCATGGTCTATCTCCAACATTTTCACGGACCATTTTGTGCACACTTTCTTGTAAAGCGTTCACTTGGGTGTTTGAATTTCCTTCTGCAATGATGAAAAAATCGGTCACTGCGTTATCAATTTCTCTGAGGTCCATGATGGTGATATTTTCGCCTTTAATTTCTTGAAGGCCGTCAACCACAAATTTTTTTAGGAGCTCCGAAGAGGCTTCGGGTTTCTGATGCATGTATGAATGTTCTAATTGTGCTTAAATTACCAAAACATGTGCCATCTTCGGCATAAGTATAAAAACAGGCGTAAATGGCTTTGATACCTCCTATTTTATGGCTTGAAACCGTCGATAGCACACAGCTAGAGTTAAAGCGGATATTGAAGGAAAATACTGGATTACAGCATCTTAGTTCAGTTTCTGCTCGCGCTCAAAGCAAAGGTAGGGGACGAGGCGTGTCAAAGTGGCACGATGTTCCCGGAAATTCGGTTTTGCTGTCTGTTTTTTTGCGTTGGGAGCGCCCAATTGCGGAGAGCTTTGATGTCAATAGATGGGTTTGTGCCCGATTGCGGCCTTTAATGCCTTCGCCTGTTTCTTTCAAATGGCCGAATGATTTAATGATAGGAGAGCAAAAACTAGGAGGCATGCTCATCGAAAATCATTGGGGTACACTTGGAATCAAATCATCCATTGTGGGCATAGGACTAAACATCGTGAAAAGCCCTGATGCACTCAAACGAAGCATTTCGATGAACTCCTTAGATGGAGAAGAATTCACCGTGGCTGAATGGAGTGAAAAAATTTTAGAATCGTTCAGTCATCCCCAAGAGGAGTTTTTGAATATTGAACGCTTGCGTGCTGTTTATCAGGATTTGCTTTGGGGCCGCGACCATTTCCGAACGTACCATTTTAATAACACACCGGTTGTTGCCAAGGTCAGCGGGGTTGCCGTTGATGGCCGATTGATCTTGGAACAAAAAAATGGCGTCCAAATCTCAGGAGATGTGGACGCCATAAAATGGGTTAACCCGTTTGAGGAAGATTAGATTCCCCAGCTTGAAGGATCTTTTCTCCAGTCTTTCAGTAGTTCAATCTGCTCGTCAAGGATAGCACCTTGCGTGCTTGCTTGTTCAAGTAAGTGGTGGTAATCACTCAATGTGTTTAGGCGAACACCTGCTTCTTCAAAGTTTTCCGTAGCAACTGGAAAATCGTATGTAAAGATGGCAAGCATGCCAAGTACTCGTGCACCAGCCTCTTTCAAAGCTGTGACGGCTTTCAAAGAAGAGCCACCGGTAGAAACTAAGTCCTCGATAACCACAACATTACTGCCCGGTTCAAAAAAGCCTTCGACTTGATTTTGACGACCGTGTCCTTTGGCCTTGTCGCGCACATAAATGAACGGAACGCCCATGTATTCTGCAACTAACACCCCAATCGCAATTGCTCCTGTAGCAACTCCAGCGATGTAATCTGGCTTGCCATAGATCTCTTCAATTTGCTTGGCGAACTCAATTTTCAAATAGTTTCTGATGGTTGGAAAGCTGAGTGTCAATCTGTTATCACAATAGATTGGACTTTTCCATCCGCTAGCCCATGTAAATGGGTTTTCAGGTTGTAATTTGATTGCCTTAATTTGCAATAGACTCTCAGCTGTTTTGAGAGCCACTTGTTTGTTTTGTATCATGCTACAAAATTACGTGAAAGTTTTCATTCATCGCGCTGTTTTGGTCCCTGTGCCCGGCGGTGATGCACCTGAGTTTATCAACACGTTATCTACATTAAAAGAGGTAAAGCGTTGGATAAAAGACTTGTACAAATCTGAAGCCACCAGCCATTACGAAATTGGTGGGGACCATCCCTTTTGGAGCTTTTTCCTGACTATACATCACCACATCATCGCTGCTGGTGGTTGGGTTAGAAATGCAGAGGGTCAGTTATTGGTCATCGAGCGCAATGGGAAATTGGACATGCCTAAAGGAAAAATTGAGTCCAAGGAAACCATAGAAGTGTGTGCGGTGCGAGAGGTAGAGGAGGAGTGCCGCGTGAAGCGCTGCGTCATTACGGGTCCATATGTTCGAACCTTTCATTGTTATCCAAATAAGGGAGAGTATGCACTAAAGACGACGTATTGGTATCCGATGTCTACCGATTACGCAAAGAAACTTAAGCCTCAAAAAGAGGAAGGAATAACTGCTGTCTACTGGGCTTCAAAACAGGATGTTGCGAAAAGAATGCTTGAAATTCCTGCTTATAATAGCCTTGTAGAGGCATTCGAAGCGTATTGCAGCGAGGTTTAAGGTCGAACTGTATTCGGAACAAATTTTTTGAAATCGCCGCCGTGGTTGAATACCTCACGTACGATGCTAGAGCTAATGTATGCGTAGCGTGCGCTAGTCAATAGGAAGACCGTCTCAAGATTAGGAACCATTTCTCTATTGGCCTGTGCAATGGCCTTTTCAAATTCAAAATCGGCTGGGTTTCGCAATCCTCGAAGTAAAAATTGGACTCCTTGCGTCTGAGCGAAATCCACAGTTAGCCCTTCGTAAGTGATTACCGTAATCTTTGGTTCGTGTGCGAAGGTCTCTTTGATCCACTGCACTCTTTGTTCGAGCGAAAACAAATAGTTCTTAGCACTATTGGTTCCGACGGCAATCCGAATTTCATCGAATAAGGGAACAGCACGCTCAATAATATCAACGTGACCAAGGGTGATGGGGTCAAAGGAACCTGGAAATAATGCTACTCTAGCCATGGTACGAAGTTATCAATTCTTTTTTGTCCGGGCCATTGCCTCCTCTGCCAGCGTGGATAGCACTGTGCTAAGTTCCCAATTCCTGTATTTGATTTGCTGTGGAATAATACTCGCAGGGCTCAAGCCAGGTATGCTATTGATTTCAATCATCGTTGGTTCGCCACTTTGATCAATGATAAAATCGATCCGAACGATGCCTGCCAATTTCAGGTGGCTGTAAACCGATTTCGAAATATGCTCAATTTTCGCTGCCGTAGCGCTTGAAATACGTGCGGGTGTTATTTCTTGTGATTTGCCTTCATACTTCGCTTTGAAATCAAAGAATGCCGATTCTGTTGGTACAATCTCAGTAATCGCTATTGCTTCTGGAGCCGGTTCGCGGGTGCCACCTGTATTGAAGTCAACCGCACTCATTAGAACACCACAACCGACTTCAGTACCAATGACCCCTTCTTCCACAAGTACCTCATCATCTTCGGAGAAGGCGTATTCAAATGCTTGACCTAGATCTGTTGTTGATTCTACACGAGTTACTCCAAAGCTAGAGCCTGCTCGGTTGGGCTTAACAAAGATTGGGAAGTTCCAATCGTTAAATGTGGATGGGTCCGGTTCGGAATGAAATAATTGACCTTTCGGAACGCGATAACCCGCTGCGCGTAAAAGTTGATTGCAAGCATTCTTATTGAAGGTCAGTGCACTTTGGAACGTTGGGCAGGTACTGTGGGGAATGCCAAAGACTTCGAGCATCCCACTGATGTGGCCGTCCTCACCAGGAGTGCCATGAATGCTATTAAAAACATAATCAACACCCAAATCAGTAAGCTTAACCTGCTGCTCGTTCAGCCAGAAACCTTCTCTATTCAAAATGACGAATAAAACGTCGTACCCGGCCTCAATAAATGCCTTTTCAGCAGTGCGTCCCGAAGCAATGCTAATCTCATGTTCTGTGGAGTGACCTCCAGCAAGAATTGCAACTGTTTTCATTGGTGATGACTATGTTGTAAATGTAATGCTTTGCACGTTTCTTAAGCACGATGCAATAAAGTATCTTTACCACATGAAGCAATGGTTACGATTCCTTTTTAGTAAGGTTTTTTTAAAGACAGCCGGCTATAGTGTCGGCTTCGTCGTTGTCGTTTTAGCGATCGTTTTAATTTGGATGCGCCAAACAACAGATCATGGAAAAACTGTGGAAGTTCCCGATATCCGATTAATGCAATTGGAAGAGGCCGCTGCGGTGCTGGAATCCATTGGATTAACTTTCGAAGTTATAGATAGCACACACTATGTGCCTGGGGTTAAAGAAGGCGCTGTGGTCGAATTGTTTCCGAATGCATTTGCACAGGTTAAATTGGGCCGTAAAATTATGTTGAGTACGAATCCATCAAGTTTGCCCAAGTACCCATTGCCCAACTATAAAGACCAATTGGTTGGTTACGTCACCTCAAAGTTTGCGCAAAAAGGATTCTTTGTAGACTCGCTCATTCTCATTCCAGATTTAAGTCATGATTTGGTATTGAAAGTGGTTGATGCCAAAGGGAAAATTGCGGAAGAGCAAGAGCCATACCCCACCGGTTCTCATTTCAAATTATACGTAAGCGGTGGTCAAGGAGATGCAACCATGTTCTTGCCAAATCTGGCAGGACAGACCTTGGATCAGAGTAAACAGCTGCTAATGACTTACAGTCTAAACATAGGCGCATTAACTTTTGATGCGGATGTAAAAGATTCTGCTGCTGCGTTCGTTTACCGTCAGTACCCCGTATTCGAAGCGGACGCGCAAGTCCCAGCCGGTAGTTCTGTGGACCTTTGGCTTACAGAGGATAGCACGAAGTTTCAAATAGATGTAGTACCTGCGGATACTTCAAACCTATAATTCATGAGAATTAAGCCCTTCATTTTTGCCATGTTATGCATGGCCTCTGCCGCTGCTCAGGTTCAGGAAGTGAGCTATCCTGTGGCATCGCCAGTGCATGAAGCTAGAAATGTAGCTGAATCTACAGATACCCTACTGCCACCTTTCGTGGACGATTTCTCAAATGGACTTGGTTATCCTGACCCAGCCTTGTGGAGTGATGCGAACGTGTGGATCAACGATGCAATGCCATTGTATCAGAATTCCGTTGGAGTAGCCACTTTCGACGGATGCAATTCGTTTGGAAAACCCTACGTTCCAGGCAGTACGAATAGCGATACGCTGGCAGACGTGCTTACTTCTAATTACCTGAATTTACAAGGCATGAGCAACGTTTGGCTATCTTTTCAGTACCAGCGTGCAGGTTTAGGTGAAGCACCAAGTATCACAGATAGTTTGGTGGTTCAATTTTATTCTCCTGTGAACGGGCAATGGTCCTATGTCTGGGGCGCGAAGGGAACCGGAAGTGCCGATGCCTTTCGTACAGCAATGGTTCCCGTACAAGGGGTGAATTATCTTCAAAAGGGCTTTCGCTTTCGCATCGCTGCATATGGCGCACGTGGTGGCGCCTATGATATTTGGAACGTTGATTATGTTCAATTGGATAAAGACCGAAATGCTTCCGATTCTGTAATTACGGAGCCTGCCTTTGCCCGCCCACATCCATTGATCGTTGGAACCAAAAGTTATACATCCTGGCCGTGGTGGTTGGACATGAGCAACAATCTAGCTAACCGACCATCATCATTAACCTTCACATACCGGCGCATGGGAACAGTGCCGTCGGGTGGGTGGAGTTTAAACCTTGGCCAATACCGTTGGATTGAAAATGGCAACTTAATCCAACAACAGACCGCTGTGCCTGTTATTACCAATACCCAACATGATCAAGATCAGACCTTTGATGTTGCGGTGCCCTCTGGAACTTTAGGGTTACTAACGGGACCGACCGTTGTGGAGACGAAAGTTTGGTTTGATGGTTCTGCAGCGGGTCTTCGTTCGAATGATACGGTACGCGGAAGATTAGAGTTGGACAATTATTTAGCACTTGACGACGGATCGGCTGAGCGCGCTTATGGCATAGAGAATGTTATTGGATCACGCGTGGCACAAAAATTCACGACGGGTGGATTAGGCAATTCTGATTCATTGAAAGGTGTTGCCTTCAACTTTGTAACCTTCGATGACGATAACAATGCGTTTAAAATTGCAGTTTGGGCTCCTGCGGATAGCGGTGATGCGCCAGGTCAATTGATTTATATGTCCGATTCAACTTATGAAGGAGTAAGGGGATGGAATATCGGCGATATTATGCCCTATGCATTGGATTCTGCAGTGGATATTAGTGGGTATTCCGCGGTATGGATTGGTTATGTAGATATGTCAAGTCAGAGCACCGTATATGTCGGATTAGATCGGCACCGTGATTTGCCAAATGCAATGCCTCGATACTATGGAGATGGGTTCAATTGGTATCCCTCACTGGAGTCGGGCACATTGATTATGCGTCCTTTCTTCCGTTACAATCCAGCGAATATGAGCTCGGCTGAAAAGGAAAACAAGAACGATTTCAAATTCTTCCCAAATCCTGCAACCACGACCCTTAATCTACTTCCAAATGGAGATAGTGAACTGCGCATCCGCATTTTAGCGATGGATGGAACAGAGGTTCTTAAGTACCGCGGTACAGGACAAAGTTCTTTAGATGTTTCAAGTTTGGCAGCGGGAGCATACATCATGCAGGTAATACAAGGCGACCAAACTTGGCGCACTAAATGGATAAAGCAATAATGATAGACCCACAAGATCAATACGAAGAAGAAGAACGTGACGACTTGTACGTCCATCATAGCTTTAAAGCTGAGAAGGGTCAAAACCCATTGCGGGTAGATAAGTTTCTCTTTAATTTTTTAGAAGATACCTCGCGAAGTCGCATTCAAAAAGCCGCTGACGCAGGGACCATCCATGTCAATGGTCAACCCGTTAAATCCAACTACAAGGTTAAACCGGGTGACGAAGTTGCCATCGTAATGGCGGAGCCCCCGCGCGAGTACGAATTGGTCCCTGAAGAAATCCCCTTGGACATACTCTACCGGGATGAGCAAGTCATTGTGATCAATAAACAAGCTGGTTTGGTATGTCACCCGGGTCATGGAAATTATTCAGGAACCTTGGTGCATGGATTGGCTTATTTGGCTGAGAATCTGCCAGTAGGAAAGAGTGGAGATGAGCGTCCAGGCTTGGTACATCGCCTTGACAAGAATACCTCAGGGGTGATGGTGGTGGCAGCTTCGGAACACGCGATGAGCCATCTTGCCAAACAGTTTTTCGACCGTACCACACGTCGCGAATATGTAGCTATCGTGTGGGGCAATGTAAAGGAGGATGAAGGTACCATCACAGGTCATATTGGTCGTAGTCTCCGTGATCGTTTACAAATGGCCGTCTTTGAAGATGGATCGGAAGGAAAGCACGCCGTAACCCACTATAAGGTATTGCAGCGTTTCGGCTACGTCACGGTGGTCAGTTGCCGATTGGAAACCGGTCGTACCCACCAAATACGCGCTCACATGAAATACTTGGGCCACCCACTTTTCAATGATGAACGCTACGGTGGAGATAAGATTTTAAAAGGAACTACCTTTACAAAATACAAGCAGTTCATCTCGAATTGCTTCAAGGCGTGTCCGCGTCATGCCCTGCACGCCAAGAGTTTGGGTTTCATTCATCCAACCACCGGTGAACCCCAATTCTTTGAAAGTGTTATACCAGAAGATATGCGTGAGGTGATCGAACGTTTCGAGAACTACACCCAATACAATGGAGATGGAATAAAACATGATGAAGAGGAGTAGAATAATAATGTTGGTTTTGCCTTGGTTGCTCGCCGCTAGTTGCGGGGGACCAGAGCCTACATTTGAACCTACGCCTCTGACTTTAGACTATCCTGATCATTTTCCCACGCCACAAATTCCATCGGATAATCAGATGACCGTGGAGGGTGTCAGACTCGGTCGTCACCTGTTTTTTGACGAGCGCCTATCTGGAGATAATACGCAGAACTGTGCGAGCTGTCACTTGCAGGAAAGCAACTTTGCCGAACCGTTCCAATACAGCACGGGTATTGATGGAATTACTGGTGAGATGAATGCCATGACCTTGACTAATATGGCTTGGCAGAAATTCTTTTTCTGGAATGGCCGTGCGACTAGCTTGGAAGAGCAGGTCCTTGAACCGGTCATCAACCCCATTGAGATGCATGAAACCTGGCCGGATGTCATTGAAAAATTGGAACAAGACGCAAAATATGTGAAGCTTTTCGAGGAGGCCTTTGGCGAGAGTTCCATCAATCAAGACAATGCGGCGAAGGCCTTGGCCCAATTCATTCGCACAATGATTTCGGGGAGCAGTAAGTTTGACCAATACCTCGAGGGCAACTATACGTTTACGGCAAGTGAACAACTCGGCTTTGACATCTACAATAACGAACAAGGCGATTGTTTCCACTGCCACGGTTTAGCCGCGACAGGCTACCAAATGGGTTCTTTTGGACTTTTGCAGTTTACCAACAACGGCTTAGACAGCACCTACGATGTAGGCGATGGCCGTGAAGCCGTCACGGGCGATGCTGATGATCGAGGATTGTTCAAGATTCCGAGCTTACGCAATGTGGAATACAGTTTTCCTTACATGCACGACGGAAGGTTCCAAACGCTCGCTGAGGTCATCGAATTTTACAACATGGGCGGCCATCCCAGCCCGACAATAGATCCAAATATGAAGGCTGCTGGGGTAGGACGAAATTGGTCGGTTACTCAAAAGCAAGCATTAATAGATTTCTTGAAGACCTTCACCGATACGGAATTTCTTACCGATACGGCTTTTGCTTCTCCCTGGTAATGAATTTACTGCACAGCGATACGGCTTTCATTGAGCAGATGTTTCCAAACATGCCGCATCACGTGGTTTGTATTTCAAATGATGTGGTAGCCAATTTTCCAA
>CAYNLA010000009.1:0-32980 GCA_964397915.1 uncultured Polaribacter sp.
AGGCCATTCGCATTACGTATACCAATGCCGGTCGACTACAAGATTGGCACCCGGGTGCAGGGTATCAAAGCTATTTCTTTATGGATGAGGTGAGGTTGGAATAAAACCATTCATATTGATTTCCTTATGCTAGAGCGAATATTACAAGATTACTCATAATGCGCCTTCGCACTTAAAACATACACCGTCTTTGCAACTTCATCGATCTCGTAAATAAGCCGGTGTTTTCGATTAATTCTTCTCGAAAATTTGCCGGAAAGCTCATGTTTCAACTTTTCAGGTTGCCCCGTACCCGTCGAAGGGTGATTGATTAGTTCATTCAATAGTTGGTCAATCTTCATCAAGATAGCCCGATCACCTGACTTCCGATGTGATTGTATATCGTCTAAAGCATTTTTTGAAAATAAAAGGTTATACGTCATAGACCCAGCAACTCACTTATATCTTTTGAGCTGCTGAATTCTTGATATTCTCCATTTTCTATTTGTTCTAGACTGTCCTTTAGCCGTTTCAACATTCCCGCATTGAAGTACATATCGTTTGGCGTGATTGGCGTCAATGCATATGCTTTGTCCTTTCCACGTTGAACGATAATGTGCTCTCCATTGTCTACGCGTTCGAAATATTCTTTTTGATGTTGTCTAAACTCACGACTACTAATAATCACCATAACAATTAATGTGTACCATTATGGTACAAATGTAAAATATTTAACTGAATAGCAGCAGTTAGCGGAACTGATTCCGTCTTTAGGCTTTCCATTGATTTATTCAAATGGTACCTCTTTAAAAGATAGAGAAGTCGGGTAATACGACATTAGAATGGGAATAACTTTCCCCTATTAACACTATTTCAGCGCTTCCGGAATCTCACATACCGGAATCGGCAGCATTTTATGCTTGTTCGCCGTGTTAAATCGCAAGTAAATCTGCATGACCTCGGCTTTACGGCCTGAGAAATCTGAAGCCGACTTACCCTCCTCGTGTTGTGCCATTGCCCATTCCAATTCGGGATAGGTAGCGCCCAACTGGTCTTCGTCGGTTCTGTCGTCGCCCCATAAGCCATCGGTAGGCTTCGCATCTAAGATGCTGTCGACTACACCGAGGTAACGGGCTAAGGCAAAGACTTCCGTTTTAACGAGGTCAGCAATTGGACTGAGATCAACCCCACCATCGCCGTATTTTGTGTAGAACCCTACGCCGAAATCTTCGACTTTATTTCCGGTCCCTGCCACCAATAAACCATTGGCTTGGCCGTGATAGTAGAGGGTAGACATACGAAGGCGCGCACGGGAGTTTGCTAAAGACAGTTCATGGTCCGCACCTCCAGGCTGCATGGCAGCAACGAAGTGGTCGTATACCGGAGTGAGATCGACCTGCATGTGGCGCGTGTTTGAGAAGTTAGAGGTAAGCCATGCTTGGTGCTCTTGGCCCCTCGAAGCTTGGTCGGGATGCTGATGGATAGGCATTTCAAGGGTGAGTACTTCGAGGCCGGTACGCGCGCAGAGCGTCGAGGTCAATGCGGAATCTATACCACCACTAACGCCTACAACAAAACCCTTCACGCCAGCGTTCTCTGCATAGCTTTTCAACCAATTCGTAATATGATCTGCCGTTTCCTGTAATTTCATTGCTTTCCCCTTAATTTTGACCCGATGAAAGGCACGTACCAAATATACCTCTTCGCCGCCACCTTCGTAGTGGCTCTAGGCTTCTTTATTCAACGAGGATTTGGGGGTCCAAGTTCATTGTATACAACAGAAAGTGATCAAGGTTTTGAGTGGGAAGTGCTCCATTTTGATGAGGCCTTGTTTGGTGGGGATTCTCTCGATATGAATGAATTGGCCACCTATTTTAATCCTTTTTTTCAATCCAACCCTATCCCAAATTTTTGGAAACAAGAACGCGCTAACCCCACTCTTCGCGACCATTACACCAATGTCCAGAACTTGATGGACAGAGAAGCAATCGCCATGGATTTAAACGCCGTAAGTGCGCGTGCTAGTGAATTGCTTGGCGCGCGTCAACCCGAAGCGTTGTATTTCTACATCAGTGGTATCGATCTAGAAACTCCTTGTTTGTACTACCCAGGAGGAGAGGATGGCGATCCTGCAAAAGCCTTCGTGGGATTGGATAATTTCTTGGGTGCGGGCTATCCTGGATATGAATACATCCCTGCCTACCAACGCGCGCTTTTGCGACAAAGCCAGATTCCCGTAGCGTATTCCCATGCGATTTTGGCGACAATGGGACTAGAGAATTTTAATGACCCGACCTTAGTGGGACAAATGATATACCAAGGGAAGATTGCAATAGCCACAGAGGCATTAACTGGTTATGAAGTAAGTACTGCCGAGGTATTGGGCTACAGTCCAGAAGAATGGGCTTTTCTAGAATCGAACGAAGCAAATATTTGGGAGGTATTTGTACGAGACCAACTGCTGTTTTCTACGGATATGATGGTGCGTCAACGCCTAAGTGAACCGGCGCCTTTCTCAAAGTTAGGAACGGCCATGGACACCGAAATTCCAGGGCGAGTCGCCCGATACATTGGCTATAAATTGCTACAATCCTACGCGGAAAAACACCGTGAACTTTCCCTTCAATCCTTACTACGAATCCGCGATGCCCAGAAAATTCTGCGCGACGCCCAATACAAACCCTAATGGCTGTACAAAAAGAAAGCGAAATCAAAATTACCGTCGGACTTGACGAAAATAAAATTCCTGAAACCATCACTTGGGACGCCACAGATGGCGGGGTGACGAATGAGCAAGCTAAGGCCTTGATGATGGGCGTTTGGGACGACAAAAATTCTGAATGTTTACGCATCGATCTTTGGACCAAAGACATGCTTATGGATGATATGAAGCGCATGTACCATCAAACTTTCATTTCCATGGCCGACGGTTACGAACGTGCCACTGAGGATACCGCTTTGGCAGCAGATATGCGCGATTTCGCCCGCTATTTTGGTGAAAAAACCGGTTTGCTTTCGCCTGAGAATTAAAAGGATTACTGCTTCGGACGCGCGTTGAAATAATAGGCCGATCCGATTCCTGAGCCCAATCCGATAAACAAGGGATACATTTTCAATGCGATGGCCAGGGCCAATCCTGCGCCAAAAATCAAAAGCGCGATAAGAAGCTTCTTATTTCCCATACATCTGTGGACTGATGCTCGCATTGAGTTCGTCGATATATCTCAAAACCTCTTCGCGACCCGATCTTCCTTCAGCAGAAGTCATGAACACCGGGGGCAGTGCCTCCCATTGCATCAATAGTTTTTTCTTGTATTGCGCAATCTGCTTCATGAGCGCTGAAGAACCTAACTTGTCTATTTTCGTAAAGACGATAGAAAATGGAATGCCTTCCATTCCGCACCACTCCATGAATTCTAAATCAATCTTTTGCGGATCGTGACGACAGTCGATCAGCACAAAGGTGTTAATCAAGTTCTCACGATTCTTGATGTAGTTCGTGATCATCTTCTGAAACTCTGCACGCTTAACCTTGGAAGTCTTTGCATAGCCATAGCCAGGAAGATCGACAAGATACCAGTGCTCATTGATTTCAAAGTGGTTGATCAATTGCGTCTTTCCTGGACGCCCTGAGGTCTTGGCCAGGTCTTTTCGCTCGACCAACATGTTTATCAAAGAGCTCTTACCAACATTGGATCGACCAATGAAGGCAAACTCATTTTTAATAGGGTCCGGGCATTCGCTAATGCGCGCGGAGGATTTCATGAATTCGGCGGTGTTAATCTTCATCAGTTCTAGTATTGATGCAAAGTTAGGCCATTTTATCGGGCCAATTGGACCCGAAGCTATTCACAATCTTTTCCACACCCTTTTTTCACCTTCTCCCACTTCTTCCCACCGCTCTAAATAAGGCCTAGCGTAATTTTACATCAAATAGGTGGCAAAAGTTATCCACAATGTGTACGTTTGTGGGAAATCGTGGGATGATAATTCTACTTTTGTAAGAGAGCAGTCTACACACATGTTAAACCTCATTGGAGTTCACGAATGCAAAATGGATGCGAAAGGTCGCATCAGCCTCCCGGCGGCGCTGAAAAAGCAGTTGTCACCGGCGATGGACGACGCATTTGTGCTCAAAAGAAGCGTGTTTAGTAAGTGTTTGGAGTTGTATCCTATGCAAGAGTGGAATGGAGTCATGAACAAGGTCAATGCCTTGAATCGCTTTGTCAAAAAGCACAACGATTTTATTCGACTGTTCACCGCAGGTGTCAAGCTTGTTGAGCTCGACGGCGCATCCCGTATCGGGGTAAGTCCAGATCTCAAAGCCTTTGCCAACCTCAGCCGTGATGTAGTGCTTAGCGCACACAACGGAATTGTTGAGATCTGGGACAAGGAAGCGTACGAAAATGCAGTGAATATGGATAGTGATGACTTTGGATTGCTCGCCGAAGAAGTAATGGGCGGAATAAATCCAAGTCAGAATGAGCTATCATGATCCAGTTCTCTTAAAGGAATGCCTTGAGGGCCTCAACATTGACCCAACCGGGTCCTATGTTGACGTAACCTTTGGCGGCGGCGGTCATAGCAAAGCCATTTTAGAGCAGTTGACCACTGGTACGCTCTATGCATTCGACCAAGATCCTGACGCTCAAAACAACCTTCCCAATCATCCGAACCTTGTTTTCATTGCGGCAAACTTCCGATTCATCAAAAACCACCTTCGCTTACATGGCGCCAAGCAGGTAGACGGAATCTTAGCAGACTTAGGCGTTAGCTCACATCAATTTGATGAGGGAGGCCGTGGATTTTCAATTCGATTCGACGGACCACTAGATATGCGAATGAACCCAGCCATCGGACTGTCCGCAGCTGAAGTCATCGCTACTTACGAGGAGCAAGCACTCTACGATCTTTTCAGAAAGCACACGGATATCAAAGGACTACGCGCCTTAGTCAATGCGCTTCTCATGGCACGTGCAACGGAGGAAATTACCACCACCGCTCAACTTCGCACGCTCGTGGAACCTCTTGCGCCAAAAGGCCAATGGCACAAGTACCTCGCCCAAGTATTCCAAGGCTTGCGCATGGAGGTCAACAAAGAATTAGAAGCACTTGAAGACATGCTCTATGGCGCCACTGAAGTACTTCGACCCGGGGGCCGATTAGTAATCATGAGCTACCACAGTCTTGAAGACCGAATGGTGAAAAACTTCATCCGAGAAGGGCGACCTACTGGCCAGACTGAAAGCGACTTTTTTGGAGTTAAGCACGTGCCTTACAAGGCAATCACTCGGAAGCCGATCATTGCGACCGCAGAGGAGAATGCCCGCAATCCAAGAGCCACAAGTGCCAAGCTCCGTATTGGGGAACGAACAGAAACAAATTGGACCAAAGATGTCTAAGATCAAGAACGCCATAGCATCCGCAAAAGAGCGCCTCACACTTGGTGACGAAGGCCTCATCCGCATGTTGCCCTTTGCGGCATGGCTTAGCTTCTTGGCACTAATCTCCATCTACACCAGTCACCGTGCCGACCAAAAGGTCCACAGAATTGACGAGCTCAGCAAACACCGTCAAACCCTTGAAGCAGAACATACAGAAACGCGTGAAAAACTCACAAAACTATCCCTTGAAAGCCGAGTAATGCGCAAAGCACAGGCCCTAGGACTGAAAAGTCCTGAGGAGCGTCCAGAGAAAATTATCGTAGTAGAATGAGCAGCGATTTAAACCATATCAAAAGCAAAATTACTTGGATCAGTGCTGTGGTCTATGTGCTCTTCGCTGCTGTCGCTGGCCGATTATTCTATGTCTCCTTGGTCATGGGTCCTGAGTTGCGTAAACAAAGCCAAGAACGCGTTATCGAACGCCGTTCCATACCCGCGAAACGAGGTGATATATATAGCAGCGATGGAAAAACCCTTGCAACTACGAAACCGGTATATACCATCTTCTTCGATCCAGTAACAGTAAAAGATGAAGTCTTCCAAGAAGAGGTAGGCGCACTATCGGAAAAACTCGCTTCACTCAACCCAACGCGAAACGCACGTGAATGGGAAGATTACCTGCGCACGAAACGTTCACAGAAAAATCGATACGTGTTTCTCGCCAAGGAACTCAACTACAGCGATTTAACTCGAGTTCGACAATACCCTATACTAAAACGCGGCATCTATCAAGGCGGAATTATCGTCCAAGAGGACAAGCAACGTATCCAAATGGCCACTGACATCAAACTTCGCACAATTGGTTATGATACAGAATCAGCCAGTGCTGGATTGGAGGGGTATTACAGCACCTATTTACAGGGGAAACCGGGAAACCGATTAATGCAGAAAATTGCTGGAGACGACTGGAAACCCCTGGATGATCCTCAAGCCGTCGAGCCCGTAGATGGATTTGATCTCTTTACTACCATTGATACGCGCATTCAAGATGTAGCGCAGCGCAGCCTGCACCAACAACTTCAGAAATACGAGGCCGACCACGGCTGCGCCGTGGTCATGGAGGTCGCCACGGGGCGCATTGTAGCCATGGCCAATCTGGGCCGTGATCCAAAAGACAGTACGTACTCAGAATTACGCAATTACGCCGTATGGGAACGCACTGAACCCGGATCAACCATGAAGCTTTTAAGTACCATGGCCTTGCTCGAAACTGGAGCCGCGGATACCAATACCGCTGTAGACACAGATGGTGGTATTTATACCGTATACGGAAAGAAAGTACGCGATTCTCGCGATGGCGGTTACGGTAAAATCAATCTGCGTAGAGCTTTCGAGGTCAGCTCAAATACGGGTATTGTCAAACTCGTTCAGGAAGCATTCCAAGACGATCCGGATGAGTTTGTGGACTTCTTATACCGTAGAAACTTCGATCAAACTACCGGCGTACAGATTAAAGGCGAAACCTCGCCCAACATACCCAAACCCTCAGACGATAATTGGTCGGGGATTTCATTGCCTTGGATGTCCTACGGCTATGGCGTAGAATTCACACCGCTTCAGATGTTGACCATTTACAATGCCATAGCGAACAATGGAGACATGGTTCGCCCACAAGTGGTTGAGCGCATCATGGATCATGGGCGTTCGGTCGAGAGTTTTGAACCGGATATCATTAAGCGTGGCATCTGCAGTCCTGAGACTAACAAAAAGTTGCAGATACTTCTTGAGGGAGCCGTACGCCGCGGAACCGCAACAAATATTTATGACGAAAAGGTCACCATTGCCGGTAAAACAGGGACCTGTCAACTGAACTACTGGCGCGGAGGAAAGGATTACCAAAGCTCCTTCGTTGGATACTTCCCTGCAGAAGCTCCGAAATACAGCTGTATAGTAGTGATCAATAAGCCGAACTATTACAAAGGCTATTACGGAAACATCGTGGCTGGACCTGTATTTAAAGCCATTGCCGATGAAGTATACCATCAGCTTCCACGACAGGCCCAAACCGTGAACACAAAGCAATTGGTGCTTGCAGAATACACCAAACCGAATCTTGAACGTCACTACAACGCCCTAGAAAAAAACTACTTACCTAGCCTGCGCGGACTGGACCTGCGCGAAGCCGTCGAAGTGCTGGAGAGTGCCGGGATTGAAATTATCGTTCGCGGACATGGCAAAGTCATGAAACAAGAGCCCGCATCTGGAACTGCCCTGAATCAATGTTCAACCGTAACCCTTTGGCTTCAATGAAACTACTGAAAGACCTGCTCTACGGAGTACGCATCAAGGACATTGTCGGCAATACTCAGATTGCTATAGAATCGGTTTGTTACGACAGCCGTAAAGCGGGAAAGAATGGATTATTCATCGCCGTTCCGGGCACTCAAGTGGATGGCCACGAATACATCGATACCGCCATCGATCTTGGCGCAATAGCGGTTGTTTGCGAACGCATTCCCGAGCATACTCGCGACGGCATTAATTACATCCAAACTAACGACAGCGCTTTTGCACTCAGCGCTATCGCTTCGAATTGGTACGACAATCCAAGTGAAAAACTCAAAGTAGTTGGGGTTACAGGAACCAATGGAAAAACTACCGTAGCCACCCTACTCCACACCCTTCTTTCTGAATTGGAGGGAGAAAAATGTGGATTGCTAAGCACAATCAATGTAAAAATTGGGCGAGAAATTGTTCCCGCCACACATACCACTCCTGATGCCCTAGCCATTCAAGGGCATATGCGTACTATGGTCGATGCCGGCGTGAAGTATTGCTTTATGGAAGTGAGTTCTCATGCTTTGGTTCAACACCGCGCGGCACACGTGGATTTCGACGTAGCTGTATTTACGAATATCACCAGAGACCACTTGGACTACCACGGGGATATGAACGCTTACATCGCCGCGAAAAAGATCTTATTCGACGGACTTAAACCATCGGCCATTGCACTGTTCAATGACGATGTAAAGCATGGCGAGACAATGGTGCAAGACACCAAAGCTAAAGTACGCAGCTACGCATTAAAGCATCCTGCAGATTACAAGGTGAAAATCATGGAACGTCAATTTGACGGCACCTTACTGCACATCAACGACCAAGAATGCTGGACACGCATCATGGGTGACTTTAATGCTTATAACCTATGCGCCATCTATGCCATTGGCGTTGAGCTTGGCAAGGACCCTCTTCAATTGCTCACGGCAATAAGCATGCTTAAACCGGTTGAAGGAAGATTTCAGTCTATTCAAGGAAAGGGCGTTACCGCCATTGTGGATTACGCTCATACGCCAGATGCATTGGAAAATGTATTGGCCACAATCGACAAGCTCAAAGGCGGGGGAGAAATCATAACCGTCGTTGGATGTGGCGGAAACAGAGACAAGGGCAAACGACCTCAAATGGCACAAATCGCAGCTAAACTGAGCAACAAGGCCATCTTCACCAGCGACAACCCACGAAATGAAGAACCCCAGGCCATTCTGGACGACATGCTCGCAGGCGTAACTGCCGACTTAAAATCGAAAGTCTTGTCCATCCTTGACCGGTCACAAGCTATCAAGAGCGCACTAATGCTCGCCAAAGAAGGCGATGTGGTTTTGATTGCAGGGAAAGGACATGAAAAATACCAAGAAGTTCATGGCCAACGCCATCACTTTGACGACGTAGAACAAGTAAACGACTATTTAAACGCATAACCATGCTGTATTACTTATTTGAATATTTAGACGCCACATACGATCTGCCAGGAGCCGGTGTATTTCAATACATCACCTTCCGAGCAGCAATGGCGATCATCACCTCCTTGGTTATTTCAATGCTCTTTGGAAAACGCTTGATTGATCGATTATCGCGTCTTCAAATAGGAGAAACCGTTCGCGACTTAGGCCTAGAAGGACAAAATCAAAAAGCCGGAACACCGACCATGGGTGGGGTAATCATCTTACTCGCCATCGTTGTTCCCACACTGCTTTGGGCAAAGCTCGACAACATCTACATCATCCTTATGCTCATCACCACACTTTGGATGGGTTCAATTGGGTTTGTAGACGATTACATCAAGGTCTTCAAAAAGGATAAAAAAGGGCTCCGTGGTATTTTTAAAGTAATTGGCCAGATTGGCCTAGGCATCATCGTCGGCGCAACCTTATTTTTCCATCCCGATACAACGATAAAAGAGAAGGTTCCTGTTGTGGAATCTGCGGAGTTTTACGCGGATGATTCATCCTCTGCGATGACCTATGGGGACGCCGTGAAGAGTTCCAAAACCACCCTACCGTTTTTAAAGAACAACGAATTCGATTACGCCATTTTCACAAGGTGGATGGGCGATGCTGGACAAAACTGGGTTTGGCTCGTGTACATTTTGGCAGTAATCTTTATCATCACCGCCGTTAGTAATGGCGCCAACCTTACCGACGGATTGGACGGTCTAGCAACGGGGACTTCAGCCATTGCCGGCACCTCACTTTTGGTGCTTGCTTATGTAAGTGGCTCCATTGTATTCTCTAGCTACCTGAACATCATGTACATCCCGAATTCAGGTGAGCTCGTAATATTCTCTGCGGCTTTCATTGGGGCAGCAATTGGCTTCTTGTGGTATAACAGCTTCCCGGCACAAGTCTTTATGGGAGACACCGGTTCATTAGCCATTGGTGCCATCATTGCCGTTATCGCTTTAGCGGTGCGTAAAGAATTCTTGTTGCCAATTATAGCCGGAGTATTCCTCGCTGAAAATGTAAGCGTGATCCTTCAAGTCAGCTACTTCAAATACACCAAGAAAAAGTATGGAGAAGGCAGACGAATATTCTTGATGAGCCCACTCCACCACCACTACCAGAAGAAAGGTTACCCCGAAACCAAGATTGTAACACGCTTTTGGATTGTGGGAATCATGCTAGCAGTATTGGCCATTGCAACCCTAAAACTTCGCTAATACAGTGAACCACACCTACCAAAATATTGCCATTATCGGTGCCGGGGAAAGCGGCATGGGCGCAGCGCAGCTTGCTGCGCGAGTGGGTGTACGCGCGTTCCTCTCTGAGTATGGAACCTTAAGCATGGAGGACAAAGTTTTACTCGAGGCATGGGGCGTGGAATACGAGGAGGGCGGTCATTCACAAGACCGAATTTTAGCCGCAGATGGGATCATCAAAAGTCCTGGCATTAAGCACTCGGCTGCAATCATTCAAGCGGTAAAGGCCTCCGGAAAACCGCTCATGGGCGAGGTAGACTGGGCAACAAATTATACGCAGGCCCAAATTGTTGCCGTCACCGGAAGCAATGGAAAGACAACGACGGCTACCCTGTGCCATCACATCATAAGCGGTGAAAAAGACTGTGTGTTGGCCGGAAATATCGGAATCAGCTTAGGGCGCGCCTTAGCAGAACGCATCGAACAGGGCTTGGGCGATCCCGAAGCCATTGTATTGGAGGTAAGCAGCTTCCAATTGGACGACGCACTTCATTTCAAGCCTTACATCAGCATTCTTACCAACATTACCCCAGATCATCTGGACCGCTACGAATACAAACTGGACAACTATGCAGCGAGTAAGCTGCAACTGTTGAAGTTCACAAAAAAGGACGGCCATTTCATTTTTTGCGATGATGACCCCATCACAACGAAATGGGTTCAAAAAACCATAAGCGAAGGGAATTGGACACCAAACATCCACGCCTTCGGCATTAATGGAGAAGGCTCCACGTACCGAACAGTAACTGAATTGAACAACACCATAGAAATAACTCTAAACAACGAAGCAATGACAATTGAAGAATTGGCCCTACAAGGCAAACACAACATGTACAACAGCATGGCTGCTGGATTGGGAAGCAAATTGATGAACATCCGCAAGGAAACCATCCGTACAAAACTGGCCTCATTTGACTCCTTGGAGCACCGCCTAGAAAGCGTTCTAAACATCAGCGGAGTAGAATACATCAATGACAGTAAAGCAACCAATGTAAATGCAACCTACTATGCACTGGAGTGCCAAAGCAAACCTGTAGTATGGATCGTTGGCGGTGTAGACAAAGGCAACGACTACAGCGAGCTCATGTCTTTGGTGCAAGGGAAAGTTAAAGCCATTGTTGCCCTAGGCGTAGATAACTCAAAAATCGTGGAAGCGTTCCAAGGCACAGTAGAAATTGTTGAGACTGACTCCATGGAACGAGCCGTCCGCAAAGCAGCTCGACTTGCTGATAAAGGCGATGTGGTATTGCTCAGTCCATGCTGTGCGTCTTTTGACCTTTTCGAGAACTACGAAGACCGAGGACGTCAGTTTAAAAACGCCATTCGCAGTCTGTAATTAAACGAATGGGAACGGTACAGAAATATTTAAAAGGGGACAAATTCCTCTGGGGCCTCATCCTCCTCTTAATGGTGGTGAGCTTCTTGCCTATTTATAGTGCAAGTAGTTCATTGGCCTATAAGTTCGGTGGCGGAAACACCCTAAAGTTTCTGACCAAACACCTCATCCATTTGGTACTCGGAGGTGTTTTGATGTACGCTGTTCACCGCCTGAATTTCAGAATCATAGGTAAGCTATCTGTTGCGATCCTTCCCTTTGCTATCGTGTTACTCATCATAACGCTCGCACAGGGACAAGAAATGGGAGGAGCCAATGCCTCACGCTGGGTGCGCATTCCCGTACTAGGATTCACCTTCCAAACCTCCGCTTTTGCTTCGTTGGCATTGTTGGTTTGGCTGGCACGATGGTTTGCAAAACCGCGTGACCTGGAACACTTCAAGAGCCTTTATTGGCCGCTTGGCGCTATAGCTTCGACCTTGATTTTCATTTTACCCGCAGATTTTTCTACGACCGCGATCATCTTCGCCATGGCCTTCATGCTCATGTATGTTGCCGGAACACCTCTGAAACACCTTGGTAAAATTATCGGCATTGCTGCAGCAGGGTTAACCCTATTCATTCTCATTGTTGTTGTATTCCCTCAAATCTCCAACCGCGTTAGCACATGGAAAGCCCGTATCGTCAACTTTGTGGGCGACGACGTAAGCGACGACGCCTCCTATCAAACTGACCTTGCTAAAATGGCCATTGCAGAGGGCCAGGTCTTTGGCAAAGGCCCCGGAAAAAGTGTGCAGAAAAACTTCTTACCACAAAGCAATAGCGACTTTGTCTTCGCCATTATCACTGAGGAATATGGATTGGTCGGCGCCTCGATGGTCATATTAATTTACGCCGGCTTGTTCCGACGTATTGTGCGCATAGCGCGCAGAGCACATACGAAATTTGGCACCCTTCTAGTTTTAGCTGCTGCCTCCGGAATGATGCTACAAACTCTTGTAAACATGAGTGTTGCGACCAACATGATGCCTGTCACAGGGCAAACTCTTCCTTTCTTGAGCGCCGGTGGTTCGTCCATCTGGATGACATGCATCGCATTGGGCATTATACTCAGTGTGAGCCATACGGACGTGCAAAAGATCGTTGGACAGAGTGAACAGGAGCTCGAAGAATTGGACACATTAAACGCGCACACGCCATGAAACAAACCTTTATCATAAGTGGTGGCGGAACAGGCGGGCATATTTTTCCCGCCTTGAGCATCGCATGGGAACTACAAAGACGCTTTCCTGATGCAGGAATTCACTTTATAGGCGCTAAGGGCAAAATGGAGATGGACCGTGTTCCTGCGGCAGGATTTCCAATTACCGGTGTTCCCATAGCGGGAATCAATCGACAAAAACCTTGGAAAAGTTGGAACGTTCCATTCAAGTTGATCTACGCACTATTGCGTTGTAGAAGCATCTTAAAGAAATTAAAACCTGCCGTCGTAATTGGCACGGGAGGTTATGCCAGCGGACCTGCACTTTTTATGGCACAACGCTTAGGTATTCCCACATTGGTGCAAGAACAAAACTCTTTTGCGGGTGTAACCAATATTAAGCTTGGCGCTAAGGCGAATCTAATCTGCACTGCTTACAAAAACGCTGAACGCTTCTTTCCAGCAACGAAAGTTAGACTCACTGGCAATCCCATACGTAAAGCATTTACCAAAGCTTTACCGGATGCAAAAGAGAGTAAAATAGGACTAGGGTTTGATCCCAACAAAAAGCTGCTTCTCATATTAGGGGGCTCTCTTGGGGCGCGTGCAATAAACGTTCAAATGGCACAAAGCATGGAAGCACTCGTAAAACAGGGGTGGCAAATCCTTTGGCAGTGTGGAAAGCTCTATGAAGAGGAATACGCTGGTTTAAGCACAGCGGGAGTCCATGTCCAAGCATTCATCGAGGACATGGCTACGGCCTATGCTGCATCCGATGCCATCGTTTCACGCGCCGGAGCCGGCACACTCTCCGAACTCTGTCTTGTAGGCCGCCCCAGTATTTTAATCCCAAGTCCAAATGTGGCGGAAGATCACCAAACGCACAACGCACGTGCACTGAGCGACAAAGGTGCTGCGATCTTAATCCCCGAGCGCGAATTGGCACAACGGTTCGAAGTTGAATTGGCCGCCCTTGAACGAAACCAGGCACGACGAGACAGATTAGCAGAAAACATAGAAAAGCTCGCTTTACCTCAAGCGACTGAAGATATCGTAGACCACATCATCGCTTTAATGAAGTGAAACAGTTGAAAGGACATATCGTATTTATTGGGATTGGCGGTATTGGCATGAGCGCCATTGCCCGTCATTTTATGCGCTCTGGTCTAAAGGTCTTTGGCTATGATAAAACTTCAACAGAACTTACTAGAGCACTAGAAGTAGAGGGCGCTGTGATCACCTACAGTGAGGATTTACAGAGCTATCCGGGCTGGGCCCCTGAGGATACCACCGTCATATTTACGCCCGCCATTCCTTCCTCGAATGCATGGATGCAATTCTTTAAATCCTTTGGGCCCATAAAGCGTGCAGAAGCGCTTGGACTGCTATCGCAAGGAAAACGAACATTAGCCGTTGCGGGAACCCATGGAAAAACCAGCACCTCAGCCATGCTCGTACACCTAATGACAGAAGCTGGATTTGACCCTACAGCCTTTGTTGGGGGAATCATGAAAAATGAAGGTGCCAACTACCGTCTCGGCAAGGGACCTTGGTTGATTGTTGAAGCCGACGAGTTCGACCGCTCTTTCCTTCACCTTCACCCTGAGGCTGCGGCCATTACCACTACTGATGCCGATCATTTGGACATCTATGGGGATGCCCATTCCCTGCTCGAAACATTCGCACAATTTGAACATCAAGTAACGGGCCCGACCTATTCCCCAACAGGAATGAAAAATACGACCTCAATCGGGAATGTCGGCGACTTCATATGGGCAAGTAATATCACGGCCGCCGACGGGGCTTTTCAATTCACTCTGCATGTCCAAAACGACCGTTTTCAGACCGCACTTCACATGCCGGGATACCATAATGTGTCAAATGCGCTGCTTGCAATTGCGCTCGCGATGCATGCAGGAGTATCTGCAGAATCTGCCGCCAAGTCACTTCAAACTTTTGGTGGTATTCGAAGACGTTTTGAATTTCATGCTACAGAGCCAACGGTCATCATTGAGGACTATGCGCACCACCCTACTGAGATAAAAGCGCTCTTGGATGGTGTAGAAGAACTTTACCCAAAGAAGAATATTTGTCTCTGCTTTCAACCCCACTTGTTCAGTAGAACCAGAGATTTCATGGAAGGGTTTAAAACCCAATTGGCACGTGCAGATAAATGCTTACTACTCCCTATTTACCCAGCCCGAGAATTGCCAATCGAGGGAGTTACTTCTGAGGCTTTGGCTGAAGGAGTTGAAACGATTAAGGTCGTACAAAAAGCGACTTTAGCCAAGGCTGTTATAGAATCTGAGTGCGACGTTATTTTGATCGTTGGTGCAGGAGATATAGGCGATAGTGTTCCACAAATTAAAGCCCAATTCGCATGAAAAAAATAGCCATTCTTCGTGCATTGGGCATTGCCATTAGCCTTAGTCTCTTGGCCCTTGGCTTCATTTCATCAGAAATGTCCTTGACCAATTGGCAAATAAAAAGCCATGAGATCACTTTCGAATACCCTGAAAACCAGAGGCTTATAAACGAATCGCTTGTCGCCCAAGAAGTACATCAATTCCTTGCCAATCAGGACGATAGCGGTGCTTTTCACATAGATATGCATTTGTTAGAAACCTCTTTGAACGCACTGCCATACGTAGACGAAGCGCAAGTATATTGGAATTTAAACAACACAATGGTGGTGGAATTGCGAGCGACCCAGGCGAAAGCCAAAGTTTTCATGGAGCAATCCAAACACCTCCTCACTCAAGGAGGCGCCCTCTTGCCGGCTCCTAGAAACACCCAAATAGATCTCCCCATTCTTACTGGAATTGAGGATAGCGCTGCGGCAATCGCAGCCCTTCCAATGCTCGATAAAATCATTCACGCACCATGTTTCAATAACATGTCCATTGCTCAAGTCCACATTTCCAATGATGCAGTCGAGATTATTCCACGAGTAGCAAAACACAGCATCACTGCGAATGCCGATAAGCGTTTGAAAACAGATTTGAACAAGATTGCTGCATTCTATGCCGCAACCCCAAAAGAAGAATTGGACCGCATTCAACACCTGGATGCGCGCTATAAAAATCAAGTAGTAAGTACAAAACAATGACACAACAAGCCCCACTTGCCGTTGGATTAGACATTGGTACCACAAAAATTGTGGCCGTTGTTGGCCGTCTCAATGAGCACAGAAAAATTGAAGTTCTTGGCATAGGCAAAAGCAAAAGCCTCGGTGTGCAACGCGGTGTCGTGGCCAACATCACCTTGACTATTGAAAGCATTCAAGCTGCAGTTAAGATGGCAGAGGAAAACTCTGGCCTTAAAATCACGGAAGTGATGGTAGGAATCGCTGGACAACACATTCGTTCCATGCAGCACAGTGATTATATCATGCGCGAAGATGCTGAAGCGATCATTGATGTGACCGATTTGGACAAGCTCCAAAAGAATGTGCACAACTTGGTCATGATGCCCGGAGAGCAGATTCTGCATGCACTTCCGCAAGAATACAAGGTGGATGGCGATAGCAATATCATTAACCCACAAGGAATGTACGGTTCACGCCTCGAAGCAAACTTCCACATTGTCGTAGGACAGATTGCTTCGATCAAGAACATTGCACGCTGTGTTGAGCAAAGTGAGCTTAAGGTGGGCGATATCACCTTGGAGCCATTGGCATCTGCTGCTGCAGTATTGGCGGAGGAAGAAAAAGATGCCGGTGTTGTTTTAGTCGATATCGGTGGAGGAACCACAGATATCGCCATTTTCAAGGACAGCATCATCAGACACACCGCTGTAATTCCATTTGGAGGTAAAGTCATTACTGAAGATATCAAGGAGGGATGCGAAATCATTGAAAAACAAGCTGAAACACTCAAAGTGAAATTTGGCTCTGCGTGGCCCGGGGAAAACAAAGAGAATGAAATAGTGAGCATCCCCGGTCTCCGCGGACGTCCACCTAAAGAAATCAGCCTGAAGACGCTTTCAAAGATCATCAATGCGCGTGTTCGCGAGATTATGGAAAGTGTTATCGCGGAGATTCGCAACTACCAACAAAACGATCCACGCAAACGATTGATTGCAGGAATTGTATTGACCGGCGGGGGATCTCAGCTCAAGCACATGAGCCAATTGGTGGAATACCTCACAGGAATGCCAACGCGTATTGGCTACCCGAACGAGCATTTGGCCAGCGGCTACGTGAAAGAATTGGCAAGCCCAGTATATGCTACTTCCATCGGTCTACTCTCCATGGCCTTGGAAACAACGCAGCATACTATGGCTTACGATCCAGCAGAAATGAATGCGCCAATTACCGAACCTGAAGAAGAGGTAACTGACGAAGTGCAGGAAGAAGAAGGATCACCAACACAGACCGGGAGCACCATGGCTCCACCTCGTAAAGACCCTATTTGGAAGGGCTTTATGAACAACATTAGAGAATGGTTAGAAAACGACGAAGACGTAGAATAATATGATAGACGACGGATTGCAATTCAACCTCCCCAAAAACCGCAGCTCGGTAATCAAGGTTATCGGCGTAGGTGGTGGTGGATCCAATGCAGTAAACCACATGAAAAATGTGGGGGTAAATGGCGTTGATTTCATGGTATGTAATACCGACGCGCAAGCACTCTATCACAGCCCCGTGGCCAACAAGGTTCAATTGGGAGCTTCTTTGACAGAGGGTTTGGGCGCCGGAGCAGATCCTGAGATAGGACGACAGGCCGCTGTAGAAAGCATCGATGAAATTCAATCGATTCTAGAGACGGGCACCAAAATGTGTTTCATCACTGCAGGAATGGGTGGCGGAACCGGAACTGGAGCTGCACCAATTATTGCCAAAGCTGCCCGCGATATGGGTATACTGACCGTGGGCATTGTCACTTCCCCATTCGGCTTTGAAGGAAAAATCAGAAAAGCACAATCGGAGGAAGGCATCAAGGCCATGCGCGAAGCGGTAGATAGCCTCATTGTCATTAACAATGATAAACTGCGCCAGGTATATGGCGATTTGGGATTCAGAAACGCTTTTGCAAAAGCAGATGAAGTGTTGGCAGGCGCTGCGAAAGGAATCGCCGAGGTAATCACCAACCATTATACTCAAAACATAGACTTGCGCGATGCAAAAACTGTACTAGAGAATAGTGGTAGTGCTTTGTTTGGGACAGGTGAAGGTGAAGGTCCAGACCGCGCAGTTACCGCAATTGGCGCCGCACTAGATTCTCCACTTTTGAACGACAACCACATCAAGGGAGCAAAAAACATTTTGCTTCTTCTGACTTCAGGTAGCGGAGAACATGAGATTACCATTGATGAGATCGGCGAAATCACCGACCACATCCAACGCGAAGCTGGAGGAAATGCCAACGTCATCATGGGTATTGGCGACGCTGAAGAAGTAGGATCAAAAATTACGTGTACAATCATCGCGACAGGGTTCCCTACGGGTACCCGTGTATTACCTACTGACAAAGTTGAGGTGGTTAAATACGATTTAGAATCGCAGGATACCCCAGCTGTTGTTGCGGTTGAAGTGCCATCCGCCAAAGTTGAATTGGACACCCAAGAACCTACTTTGGAAATGGAAGAACGCGTGGTAATGGATTTGGGGGAAGCCGAGGAAGAGGAGGCGCCTGTTTTCGCTGCTGAGCAGGAAACACCGGGAGCAGAAGTCGAAGAAGATTTTGAGACGGAAGCAGAATTTCAGCAAGAAGATCCTATGGTAGGATTCCCGCAAATGCCGGAGGAAGACCACGAGGAGCGTTTCGAGGGCACCATCCAAGAGAATGCATTCATCGATGAGGAGCCTACGGTTCATGTACTTGAATGGGACATGGAGGACGAAGAGGAAGAGGTTCAAGAACGCATCGTTGCGGCTGAAGAAATGAGCATTCTTCCTGTGAATGAAGAAATAGAAGAACCTGAGATGGAATCGGAAGCGTTCGATCAAGACGCTCAGCAACTTTCAGGAGGATGGGATTTGTTCTCTACCGTTGATTCTTCCGAAGAGGAAGAAATGGAGTTGACTTTTGTTGATGATACCGATGAGGAAGCTCAATCGACGGAGGTAGCTCATGGCATGGAGGCACAAGAAGAGGTTGAATATGAATTCGATGCCCCTGCCCCTGCGCAAATGGAACGCAGCACGGGAATGATCGAATCCAAACAAGAAGAATTCCCACAAGCACTTGAAGCACCCCTGTCAGAAGATCTTGATCAAGATAGTGAGGGCGCTGCATTCACCTTGGACGATATCGAGGGAGATGGATTCACACTTGAATTTGACAACGAAGAAACCACCTTTGAACAGGACGAAGACGAACCGGAGGAGCGCGATTACGACCCTTTTGACATGAGCTTGAGCGAGATGCCCGATCTCAAGATGAAAGCCGATATGGAAGGAGTGGAAAGCAGTTTCAAGCTGCCTTCTTCGGAATTCGACCTCAAGCCGCAAGCAAGTGTTGACCCTACTGAAGTTGATACGTTAGATGATCCGGAACTGCGCTTTGAAATAAAGGAAACGGCACAGACGTATGAGGAAGAAACCGAAACGTCTCTCGATGTTGACATGGACCTGCCTATTGCGCATTTACCGAAGCGTACTGCTCAAGAACTTCCAAGTAAGATTCAAGAGCGCATGAATCGTTTGCAAAAATTTGGATACCGATTCAAAGAGAATCTTACTGAGGTTGAGCGCACTCCAGCGTATAAGCGTCAAGGATTGGACTTTGACCTTGAACAAAAGAGTGCCCAAACGCCTTCTAATCTCGGAGTAGATTCCGAAGGAAACATCAGAACTAATAATTCATTCTTACACGATAACGTAGATTAATTATGTCGTTAGAAGCGAAAGTGATGGCCGACCTCAAGGAGGCCATGAAAGCAAAAGACAAAGTCACACTCGAAGCGTTGCGCGCCATTAAAACCGCCCTGCTCAATGAAAAAACAGCAGCAGGCGCCAAGGAAATGGACGAAGCGGCGGAATTAAAGCTATTGACCAAACTGCGCAAGCAGCGTGTTGAAAGCGCCACCATTTTCCGCGAGCAAAATCGCATTGACTTGGCAGAGCCTGAGGAAGAACAGATTGCCGTGATTGAGCGCTACCTCCCTGCAATGATGAGCGAAGATGAGATTCGAGCCAAGGTACAGGAGATTATTCATGCAACCGGAGCCAGTTCGATGGCCGATATGGGTAAAGTTATGGGCCAAGCAACTGGCGCCATGGCAGGCCGTGCAGACGGTAAAATTATCAGCAGTATCGTTCGAGAACTTCTGAATTAAATTGACATTATCTTAATTTTTAAAAGCCCGGTTTTTACCGGGCTTTTTTCGTTTCTTTATCCGTCCAATGAAAAGCCGAGTGAAATTTCTCAAAGTATTGTTTTTAAGCGCTTTAGTGACAAGTGGTTTTGCACAAGACCGCACCGTTCGTTTCATGACGTACAATATTTTGAACTACCGGAACACCACGAGCTACTGTACCGGATCTAACAACAACTCCGCAAATAAGGAAGATGCCCTTAAAACCATAGTTCAGGCGGTCGAACCCGATCTTGTTGTGTTAAATGAAATAGGCAGCAACCCAAATAACCTGACCTACCTTTTAAACAACAGCTTCAATACAGGCACAACAACGCATTGGTCCATGGCGCAACACACCCACAATGGGTTCTCGTCGTTGGTCAATGGGGTAGCTTACCGAAACGACCTTTTTGGCATCACGAATCATTGGACCATTACCAAGGACGCGAACAATACTAATTTGACCCGACTTATCGATGTGGTCCGATTCTATTACAAGGATGCTCTCCTTCAGGGAAATTCAGATACGGCAACCTTTGTGGTCATCGCCGCTCACTTCAAAGCAGGCAATACATCTTCTGACGAAAGCGCGCGTGCAATAGAAGCCCAAGCCATCATAGATTGGGTGGATGCACACAATGAAGATAACATCATTTTGATGGGTGATCTCAATACCTATTCAAGTAACGAAACTGGATTCCAGACGCTCGTTGCAGGCAACACCTTCCGTTTTGAAGACCCTGCGACTTCCATTGGAAATTGGCACAACAACAGTTCTTATGCTTCATTGCATACCCAGAGCACAAGGACCTCGGGAACGTGTCATTCTGGAGGCGGCCTCGATGATCGATTTGACATGATCTTATGCTCAGAGTCGCTAACTGAAGGCGACGAACGCATTACGTACGCTCCAAATACTTACATCGTGGTTGGGAATGACGGAAATCATTTTAACAACGCGGTTAATTCAGGTACCAATTACAGTGTAGGTTCAGCGACACTCAGCGCATTATACCTCTTGTCCGACCATCTTCCGGTCATCGCGGATTTTGATCTTGAAGGACAATCTTTGAGCATCGCCACCAATGATCCGAATTGGACACTACCAAATCCATTACCGCAATCCTTTGTCTTTGAGAATGACAATCAGGCTACATTAAAACTGTATTCATTCGCCGGACAGCTACTTTGGTCTTCCAACGAAAAGAACACCATGCTCCCCATTGTTTCAAGTGGGGTGTATGTACTCATAAAGGAATCAGATAACACAGTATCCAGCGCTAGAATTTCTATTCAATGAAACTAAACTCCTTTTATACAATCGTGTTCTTGATTGCCGGAATTCTCCAGGCCAAAGGACAAAATTTTGAGGAGTACCAAACCAACCAAGCGAACATTCGCCTCTCCGCAACAAATGCCGGAACTTTTGGAAATGCATTTCGCGGTTATAAAGATGGAACTGGAACACCTTCTTTAGAATATCCTGCAGGTTCGGGTATTGAACACCTTTTCGAAGGAGGGATTTGGATTGGCGGAACCGCAAATGGCGTAATACGTGTGAGTACTTCAGCCTATGATGCACCCCAAGGCTACGCACCGGGTCGAGGCGGATTTGAATTCAACCCTATTCCAGGACCTGGAGTTAAAGAGATGAGTAGTCTCAAAACCTCGCCCAACTTTAATTCAGACGCCATAAGCCATCAGGATTTTGTCTCGTATTTCTCCGATTCCACACTCTTAGTCCCGGGCACCTCCATTCCGATCAACAATCACACAAACCCGATGGATTTGGTTGTTGAAATGCGTGTGATGAATTGGAATTATAGCTTCTCTGATTTCATGGCCCTTGTAAATTTGACCATAACGAATGAAGGAACGCAAACCTTTGACGACCTCTACATCGGTCTTTGGAACAACACCGTAGTTCGCAACATAAACATTACTCCTGCGGGCGCAGGAGGTGGCGTATTCTATTCACAAGGTGGGAATGGATTTGTAGACAGCTTGAATTTAGCTTATTGCTACGATGCAACCGGAGATGAAGGTTTTACAGACAGCTATGTAGGTCAAGTATATTTGGGCGCTGAGGATAAAGATGGATTCCGCCATCCCAAAACCGATAGTACTTTCGATGTAAACTACAACGCTTGGGTCTTTAACAACAGCGGCCAGAGTACCTTTTTCTTTCCAACCACAGACCAACAACGTTACTTAAAAATGGCCGACGGCTTCAACCACAGCCCATGTTGGACAAACCCAGCAGGTCCCGGTTGTCAGAATACATTAGGTGTTGATCTTCAAGATGAATTGAACAAGAGTGGAAACCGCTCAGACCTGGTGTCGGCAGGTCCTTTTGCAAGCTTCGCTCCCGGTGATGAAATAACCATTGCTTTCGCGTATGTGGTCGCCAAAAAAGTGGAAGACGGCAATCCAAACGCGGATAACAATGATGTTCAAAAAAGCGGTTTATTAGCAGCGGCCAATTGGGCACAAACAACATATAACGGAGAAGACGGCAACTTTAATGGTTTGCTAGATGAAGGAGAGGACAAGGATGGAGATGGAAAAATCACCCGTTTCATTCTTCCTACACCTCCAAGTATACCGTACGCACGCGTAGAGGCCGGCGATCAAGAAGCGACCATCTACTGGGCTTCAAATAGTGTAAATAGCCTAGATCCTATTTCGAAAAAGAGAGACTTTGAAGGGTTTAATCTATATGCGACCTCAACCGGGTTTGATGTCTTCGGAACGCCCGATTTAGCCAGTGACTTAAACCTTATCGCATCTTTCGATAGCACGGGTAATGTATTTGGATTCAACAACGGATTTGATGCAGTCAAACTCGCTAGCCCAGTTTACTTCGAAGACGATAGTATTGCTTACGATTTTGCCTACACGCTTAGCCCATTACCCAATGGATGGCAAACGGCTTTGGCAGTAACGGCTTTTGATAAAGGAGATCCAAGTACAGGCTTAGAGTCCCTAGAAAGTTCAGCTCTAGCGAGCGTAATACGTGCCTTTCCCGGAAAAACCGGAAATGGCGAAGACCGACCCTATGCCTACCCAAACCCCTATTATTTGAGCGCAGGATGGGAAGGTCAGAGTAACTTCCAAGAGGAAAGCCGAAAGATCATCTTTGCCAATCTCCCCTCTCATTGTCGCATTACCATTACTACAGCGGCAGGTGATCTCATCGACACCTTCGAGCACACCCCAAATTATGATGGCTCTGATATACGCTGGTTCCGCTCATTTGGGGCAGAAGATGCGAATCAAAACACTTTCTCGGGTGGAGAGCACGCGTGGGATTTACTTTCAATGGAAAGCCAAATCATTGCGCGCGGTACTTATCTACTGCATGTAGAAGACTTAGAAACTGGAAAACGATATACTGAACCTTTTATAATTGTTAAATAATGAAAACAAGATTACTCCTTTTGGCCATGACCGTATTGGGATTTGCTGCATCAGCGCAGACCGTTCCTTACGTTAGCATTACCAACATCAACAACGTCAGCGCAACAGATTTGGCGGCTTGTAATGATACTAGTGCCTATTTAGGACAAACCATCCGCACACGAGGTATTGTTGTGACACCAGGATGGGCAACTGAAGTTGCTTCAGGGTCTGTAACTGGTGGCTTGCGTCCATTCATCTTTATCCAAGATACTGCTGTCGGCGGTCAAAGCTCACCGTGGGCTGGGATTGAAGTGATGGGTGTATACACAGCATCAGACGGTTCACTTCAGGTTCCTTCCACTTTTACCCAAGTATTGGCCGGTGATATCGTAGAGATCAAAGGTTTGGTTGGCGAATACAACGGCTCGAATCAGCTTAGCCTTGTGGATGCAAACAGCTTTAGCATTGTAGGTACCATCAACGACCCTGTAACCAGTGATACGGCTTCTCTTGGCGACCTTAACGACGCCCTTCAAGTCAACCAACTGACTACCGGTGAGCAATACGAAGGTTCGTTCGTCACGCTTGAAAACGTAACCGTAACAGCCGTGATTCCTTTCTCTGGAAACCGTGTAAGTTTTAACGTTGCCGATGCCAATGGTAATACCATAAATGTAAGTGACCGATTCTTGGCGCAAAAGTTATCTTCATACAGCACCGTTAATCCGCAATCGCCCCAAACTCAAGGTTCATTCGTTCCTCCTGTACCGGGTACATTCTTTAACAGCCTTAGTGGTGTGGTTCGCCACGATGCAAACGGTTGTACCGGAGATAATGGCCGCGGCTACGAAATCAACCCGTTCGATAGCACACACTACGACATCGGATATGCACCTCCATACATCGCCAACTTTGAGCGTGACCCAGCCGTACCAACATCAAATCAAGATGTTGAGCTTATCATGAACATCACGGATTACGACGGAACAGTAGATTCAGTTGCTATTGCTTGGACTTCTGATAATTCAGTGAGCGTTGCCAACATGCCGGTGTACACCTTGCCGTTGAGTCCAGGTACGACTGACGAATACGTGTATGAAATTCCTGCGCAGGCGGACGGCAAGACCGTGCGTTACTACATCTACGCAGCGGACAACGATGGCAACGAAAGTTGGTACCCAGTTAAGCCAACAACCCAAAGCACGCCGAACGTTGAGTTCTACACCGTGCGCGACAACGGAATGATGGTTTACGACATCCAGTATACCTTGAATCCGAACGGCAACAGCCCACTTGCAGGACAGGAAGTAACTGTAAAAGGAATTGTGACTTCTTCTACAAAAATTGGTGACCTCGGCTACCTATATATCCAAGATGAAACGGGTTCGGCATGGAGCGGAATTTGGTGTGTGGGAATTGGCCTGAACACCTACTACCGCAACGAAGAAGTTGAGATTACCGGTGTGGTAGAAGAATACTACGGTATGACGCGCTTGAACGTGACTTCTTCTAGCAAGACTGGAAACTTGGGTACCGTAGCACCAACCATTTTGGACCCATCAGATTCTGCGAGCTACGCCAACTTTGGTTGGGAGCCATACGAAGGTGTTTACGTACGTTACGAATTGCCTGCAGGTCAACTCGCCATCAGCCAAACCAACCTAGGGTTCGGTGATTGGGCTGTGAGTAGCTCGAACACCGCCGATGTAAGCCACAGTGGACGCGTATTGGCAGGTCGCCAAAGCACTACAGCGTACAGTTCGCTGGACGCGCAATTGGTCACTGATACCATTTACGGAAGTTTGGATGGCGAAATGAATGTGAGCCCTATCGTTGTGAGCGACACCATGACCTTCGACGCTATTGAGGGAATCCTATTCTATGGTTTCTCAAATTACCGTCTTGTACCTCGCAATAACAACGACTTCATCGGCGCCAACCTCACTTTGGATAGCGTATACGTGCCAACTTCTCCATTGAACATCGTGGAGTTGGGGCAAAGCACTTGGACCTATTACCCGAACCCAGTACGTGACCTACTTAATGTGGAGGCAACTACTTCAGGTACAGTCCAATTATTCAACGCCCAAGGCCGCATCGTACACGCTACCGACTTCAACGCCCAAACGCGCATTGATGTAAGTGCACTTCCTACAGGCATGTATATTCTGAAACTTCAGTCTGCTGAAGGTGTTAAATCTGCTCGCATTTTCATCCAACACTAATGCGTCAAGCGGTCTTATTCATAGCAACCTTATTCTTATTGGGGTGCCGCGACAACGGCACCCCAATTGAGAACCTGCCCCCGGACACTCAGCTTCAGGTGGACACCATTGTTCGCAATGGCGACCTACGCCTAGGCACCAACGTTCAATTGCATTGGTATGGAACAGACCAAGACGGATACATTGCTGGATATAACGTAGCAGTGAATGGGAACGGTAGTTTTACCAAAGCCACAGATTCTTTATTCAGTTTCAGCATTGATGCTGGGGTAGACACGGCCGATATTCTCGTTGAAATTTCAGCTGTAGACAATGAAGGTGCCGTCGACGAAAGTCCAGCTCAACTCATTGTCCCCATCAAAAATGCGGCACCCGAAGTGGTTATTGACCCCGACGGCACCCTACCCGATTCCGCCTTCATCGTCGCGACTCTAGATTGGCGCGCTACGGATGAAGATGGCGATGCGACAATTGAACTTGTTGAAGTGAAACTGAATAATGGGAATTGGTTCTCCATTGGGACCCAACCCAGTCTTTTATCTTTTGCTTTGAACAGTAACGGAGTGGTCGATTTTTACAAGAATGCACAATGGACGGACACGCTCAGCGGAGCAAACCTCGTAGGAGAAAATTTCCTTTATTTGAGGGCAAAAGATCGCGCGGGCATTTATTCAGCCGTTGATACTTCGGCAGGATTTCTTTGGTCCGCTTCCACTGAAAATACGTTGCTCATCAACGGGCAAGCAGAATACCTAGGCACCTACTATAAGGCTTGGATGGACAGTGCTAACATTGCCTACGACTATATCCAAATGGACGCCGTAACGGGCGCCGGCATACCTGCCTACTGGAATCCGACGTACGAGATTATCATGTCGCGTTATTCTCAGATTGCCTTATTCACAGATGCCACCGTATTCCCTACCAAATCTGGCTCGGACTATTTATTAAACATTCTAGCATTAAGCACACAGAAATTCTTGCAACAAGGCGGTAAACTCTTCACTGCCTCGCAACTTTCTGCACCGATGGCTGGAGGCGCCTTTTTGGACATCTTCCCCATTGAATCTCTTGTCATTAGTAGTGGTCAAGCGCGTCTTACGAACGACAGCAGTCTTGTTCCATTGGTCAGTGGTTATCCTTCCATGCGTCCACAAAACATTGTACTTGGTATTGTACCTGTGGTACCTTCTGCCGATGCAAGCCCACTGTACAACGGGCAATTGACCAAGATTGCAGGATGGAATGGCGCCAGCACTTTGGGAGCAACTAGAAGCCAAAGTGGTTCCGTGAACCAAGTATTTATAGCCCTGCCCTTACACCTATTCACACGACCCAACGAAGGCGGTCAAGAACTTTTAGATCATGTATTCAATGCGGTATTCTAGCTGGCACATCCTCATAGCATTACTGGTCAGTACGCTGTCGTTTGGACAGGGTAAAGGCTCGCTTTCCGGTACTGTCATTGATAAGGCAAATGGGGAACCACTCCCTAATGCTGCCATTACTATTGTTGGAACATTCTACCAAGGGCTGACTGACTTTGATGGAAACTTTAAGATTGGTGATATTAAGCCAGGAACGTACAGTGTAAAGTTTCAATTCATTGGCTACCAACCCATGCAGTTCAATGATGTTAAAATTGGAGCTGGAAAAACAGTTAAGCTCAATGCTAAACTGAGCGAGCAGAGTGAAATGCTGCAGGCGGTAACCGTGGTTGGTCGTAAAAACCAAGTGGATTTGGAAAAGGCTTCTTCAGCCATCACCCTTACCGACAACGAGATTGGTGCTTTGGTGGCGAAAGGCGTCGAAGATGTTTTGGCGCAGCAAGCCGGGGTCCAAAAGACGACCGACGGACTCCAGATTCGTGGGGCCCGTGTATACGAGACAGAATACTTGATCGATGGCATTTCCGCACAAGATCCACTTGCCGGAACCGGCGGTGGCGTGAGCGTGAGCGCATCCTCTGTAGGTGCCCTTAATTTAATGACCGGTGGTGCAAGTGCCGAATATGGGGGCGGTTCAGCTGGGATTATCAATACCAAGATTAAAGAAGGTGGAGAGAAACTTAGCTGGGGGCTGAACTACCAGACGGACCAATTGGTCTCTGCAACCTCTTTCAATACGGATGAAATTGAAGCTACGCTGAGCACCCCTATACCTTTCACAGGAAAAAAAGTACGACTCTTCACCACAGCTCGTGGCCAATGGACCGACCATTATTTTGGATCTACAGCGGACCAGCTTAAATCAAGTATGTTCCCAGGCAACCCCGAACTGTGGGCACCACGTCAAAGCAATGACTATTCACACACCATAAAGCTCAGTTACGCAAGCAAAGAGTTTGGAAAAATTACTTTGACGAACAGCCACAGCTTGATGGTCAATCAAAATTCGCGTACGCTTCAAATTGTTGGTTTTGATGCATTGCTCGCGCCAGGATTCCAATACGAGAGAAGCAACAACTTGGACAACGCAACAACCTATACACACCACAGTAACCTCACTGTGCTCGGATACAACAAACGCCTCAACCAAAAGACCGGACTGACCTTTTCTGCCGGTCGTCTGTTCACCAACCTCCGCGCTGATGCCAACGGTCGTCCTTTCCGTGCAGAAACGGTAGATCAAATCTATGATGAGGATTATATTTTCACGGGGGACCTCACGGTCTTTAACCCCAACGATCCTTACGGCAACTATTACCTTATTCCAGGAAACGGACTGATCAATAACGGTGGGATCACCCCGATCTGGCACGATCATTATGCCGCTGAGCACACGATTAAAGGTAAACTCACGTACCAACCCAACACCATCCATACCATTAGCGGTGGTTTGGAACATGCATTGACCGAATACCAATGGGTGGATGTATTCCGTCCATGGGTAGGTGCCCCTATCGCCATTAACGATACCACTTCAACCCCATCCGTAAGTATTGGTTCTAGTAATGATATCTGGAAGGTCAGCCCTCAGAAAGGAGGGCTTTTTGCGCAGGACCGCATCGAATACAAAGGCGTCAAAGCCACTATGGGGATGCGTTTCAACTACTGGGCACCAGGCACATTTGCCGATAACGCCGTTGCAGATGAAAACTCTCCTGTACTTGATGCAATTCGGGAACAATACCTTCAAAACTCTTTTGGCGCGGCTGGCTTGCGTTGGAAGGTCCGATTACTTCCTCGCCTAAATGTGAGCTTCCCTGTAACTGAGAACAATGTATTGTACTTCAACTACGGTCATAGCATGCGTATGCCCCATCCTCGATTTATGTATGCAGGACTGGATCCACAATATCAAGACCGCAGTTTCCTTTCTTCGCTGGGTAACCCAAACCTTAATCCCGAGGTGAACATCTCTTACGAAGTAGGATATAAGACCTTGCTTGGTTCTCGATTGGGTTGGACCATTAACGCCTTCAACAACAACCGTTTTGATTACATCGTCTCACGTCGCGTAATTACTACAGATGCGACGGGTCGACCTGTTACCAAAACCATGTACATCAATCAAGATTACGCAAAAATCATTGGGGTAGAGACGCAGTTGAATGCACGCCTTACGGACCACTTCAACTCGTTCTTCAACGGTTCTTACCAACAAGCACGCGGTAAATCCAATAGTGCTCGTGAAAGCGCCCTACAGATTGCGCAAACTGGAGAAGTGCCTTTAACTCAAGAGCAATACCTCGCGTGGGACCGCCCATGGAAGTTTAATGCTGGTATTAGCTATCAAAGCGATTCAAGTCGCTTCCGCGCCTCATTAAATGCACAATACACTTCCGGTTACCGCTACACTCCTCAAATACTTGAAGGTTACAATGACCTCGGCCGTCCTCAATACCGAGTAGACAACGCAAACTACCTCCGAGAGCGAGGTACGTATTGGTTTGGCCTCAACGGCAAGGCCTCTTATGCGCTGATTAAATTTGGAACCGGAGGAGTGCTATTGAACCTCGAGGTAATGAACATTACCAATAGACGGAATGCTCAATTGGTAAATCCAATTACAGGTCGGGCCTATGAATACGGGGATGATGTCCCGCTTACTTGGAGAGATCCTCGACCGGAATACAACGGACCCCAAGAAACAGGAACCGATCCGCGTAACCCAGCGCGCTACTCCGCCCCAACACAAATCTTAGCAGGAATTCAGATCAAATGGTAAGTCATAAGCACATAGCATTCGCCCTCCTGCTACTTTGTAGTACCGTTTTAAAGGGACAACTTTTGCCAACGTACGGTGAAGAACGCGCAGGACTCAGTGCCTTTACTTTTTTAAAGTTACCTATTGATCCAGCTAGCGTTGGAGTTGGCGGTGCAAGTCTTGCAATGACGGAGCACAGCTACGGTGCACTCATTAATCCCGCTCTAATAAGTGGTGGTAATCAACAAGGACTTTTCACTGCCAACCGCTCTTTAGGTGGCGGTATCTCACATGATTTTGTGGCCTTAACCAAATCTCGAGCGAATGGCCAGCACATCGCATTGACCCTAAATTCATTGAGCACTGGCTCGATTTTAGAGCGAACGGTATGGCAGCCTGAAGGCACAGGTGCCACCACTTCAGCCACCCTTAGCTCTGTAGGACTAGGTATTAGCCAGGCATTTTCCGAGTATTTCCACGCAGGAATGCAACTCAAATACGGCTTAGAACAATTGGGCGTGTACCGGGCGCACAATGTCTATCTCGATCTTGGATTCCTCTACAAGCTGGATATCGCCGACCTGCAGTTTGCGGCGGCTTTGACAAATTTTGGACCGAACACTCCAATTTCAAACTTGCCCACTGGTAATGAAAGTGCACTTGCAGCAACCCCACAGATGTTCAGTATGGGATTGCAATGGACCGCTTGGGCGTCCGGCGATCAAAAACTCACGCCAAGCTTTCAACTCAACCACCCGACAGATAACGCCGAATTCTATGCAGCTGGCCTTAAATACCAATGGCGCAGTTACTATTGGACTAGTGTAGGCTACCAGATCGGCAGTCAAAAGTCTTTGCCTTGGATGGGCTTCGGAATGAAAGGACAAATCAGTGGTTGGCCCATTGAATGGGGCGTAGGCGCCATGCCAACTCCTTACGGTACTTATCAAGGAACAATTGGACTAAAAATTAAGCCGCTATCATGGTAAGACTTTTTAAATATGGATTGCCTTTACTCGCGATAATGCTGGGAAGTTGTGAAAACTATTTCGGCAACCGAACCGATTTAGACTTCATTGAAATCCCGACATATGAAGTCCGAGAAATCAGTTATGTGCCCATCGCACCAAATATCCATGATGCACAAGCACCGGTAGATGTATACGTAGGATACGATGAATTCATATACGTTGTGGACAGTGCAGATGATCAAATTTTAAGATACGATTTGGCCTTAAATCTTCAAGGCAGCATTACGGTTCCTGGGGTGCGTAAAGTGATACAAAACAGGTCCTTCAAACTTTTGGCCATTGGTACTTACGATACAACGATTACAGGCGTTGATTACAGCCTTACTGCGCTCTACGAGATTGACTTGGTAGATGCCCAAAATACCCTAAGCTTCAATAACGCCTCTCCAGAAGCTGTGCTTGTTCATCCTTTCTACTTTAAAAACAGCTTCTCTTCCTCTGATGCGAAAGTGAAATTTACTGATGTAGCCATCATAGGCTCCAACCTGCCTGCAGAAAACAACAGTTACTACCTCAGCCGTACCGGTTACAGTAATAATAACGCAGGTTTTGGACCAGATTATGCGGTGCTCAAATTTACCAAAGACCATCAGTGGATTTCTAGTATACCGGTGACGGCAACTGGGGCTACCTATTCGAATTATTTTAAAAATCCCTTAGCGCTTCAAGGCTTCACTCAGGCCCCTCAGTTGACCGCAAATAATAGTCCTGACTTTTGGGTATTAAATCAAAACGAAGACCAAGAAATTCAGGTGCAGCACATCCAATTCACCGAAGGTCCTTTCGGTGCCTTGTACCAACCCATATTCTATTCCACTTCAGATCCGAATAGTAAAGGCTACTTACAAACGCCCAAACGTTTTGTTGACCCTATTGACCTCTGCCTCGCTGGCGACGGGTCAAGATTCCTTTTTGTTGCAGATACGGGAGTAGATAGTGTTTATCAATTTACCGCATCGGGTCTCGAAGGGGTGCCTCCTCCTCCCGCCTCAACCTCAGAAACCAATGCCATTTCAACCATTGGAGGCTTCGGTAATGTTAGCGCCATAAGCTATTACGACAAGATTCTTTATGTCGCTGATTCACAATCTGGTATCGTGAAGAGATTTAAACTTACCCTTGATTTTGATTAACACATACTTAAACGAAAACCATTAACTTTAAACTCTATTAAATTCAACACACATGCGCAAGTTTACATTTTTACTCGCAGCTCTTCTGACAGGCTTTTTTGCCTCCGCTCAGAACTGTGGCGAGTTGTACTTTTCGGAGTACATCGAAGGCTCTTCGAATAACAAGGGCTTTGAGATTTACAACCCTACCGGTTCGTCGGTCTCGTTGAGTAATTACACCGTTTACCTAAGTGTCAATGGTGGATCTAGCACAAGTTCATTCACTTCTTCGGCAACCATTGCGCCGTATGATGTTTATGTGATCGCTACGAATCAAGCGGATAGCTTAATGCAGTACGAAGCAGATACAATTTTGGGCTACCCTTCTGTATCACACTTCAACGGTGATGATGCATTGATTCTCGTAAAAAGCAATGATACATTAGATGTGATCGGTGTTCCTGGAGTAGATCCAGGTTCATCTTGGACCGTTGGTACAGGTTCAACTGCGAACTACACTCTAGTGCGTAAGTCGACCATCACTGGTGGTTCAACGGACTGGACCACTGGAGCTGGTGAATGGGATGTTTATGCACAGAATACCTACTCTTACTTTGGTTCTCACACTTCTAATTGTACCACAGCAGACGTAACGTTCCAAGTGGACATGAACAATGTCAGTGCTTCTTTCACCAACGTGTATGTGAGCGGGACTATGAACAGCTGGAGTGGTAATTCAAACCAGCTTACTGATGCTGATGGCGATGGCGTTTATGAAGGCGTTATATCACTAACCGCGGGTTCTTACGAGTTCAAGTTCA
>CAYNLA010000010.1:0-32913 GCA_964397915.1 uncultured Polaribacter sp.
GCAGAAGAAGCAACTGAAGAAGTTGCTGCGGAAGCAGAAGAAGCTCCTGCAGAGGAAAGCGCAGAGTAATTGTGCAGAAGGAGCAGTGCTTTTCACTAGGTAAAATCACAAAACTCCACGGGTATAAAGGTGGACTGATATTGCATATCGACTCCTCTACCCCACAATTCTTTAAAGATTTGGAATCAGTTTTCTTGGAAATTAACCAAGAACTGGTTCCATTTTTTTTTGCTCAAAAGGGCAAACTAAACGGTAAAAAACTGCTCGTTTATTTTGAAGATGTAAGCCCGGAGCAGGCCAGCTCGTTAATTGGTCGATCAGCGTTTCTGCCTCAAAGCATGTTTCCAGAGGTTGATGATGACATCTATTACGACAAGGCTATCATAGGTTATGATGTTCATGTTCTCGGGGCATCAATTGGCAAAATCACAGACGTAATCGAGAATTCAAGTCAGAACCTTTTTGTTGTAGAATCGGATTCGGACAATTACCTCATTCCTGCTGTCGATCCCTTCATTTCAAATTTAGATAAGGCGAAAAAAATCATTTATCTTGAGTTACCAGATGGTTTGTTAGACCTGTAACCCAAGATGAGTGAAAAGCCCGCATATGATCCTAGTTCGCTGCAACTGATCTATTCTGTATTGCTTATGGCACAGCTAGTTATTACTACTGTTGTCCTCTACGCGGCTCAGGATGATGCCGTGATTCAATTCACATGGGGTCAATGGAATCACTTGGTCATTCCTTTTATCGCAGGTGTTTTAGGTTCATTAGGGAGAACCATATGGAATAAAGGAATGGTGAAAATCTCTCAAACTGAGGAAATGCAAGACAAATTGAAAATCTTAACAAAGATTCATATTTGGCAGTGGATTATGGTTGAACTCGGCACGGTTCTACTTCTCACCTACAGTTTAGTAGAATCAAATTTCATTTACTTCATTTTTGCTTTGGTGAATATCATCTATTTCTTCACCTTGCGTCCCAAGATATTTAGTTTATCCGGAGGAATATGAATTACCTCAAACCATTCGAAATGAAAGAGTTTAGTGTTGCGCACGATCAATGCGCAATGCGAGTAAATACCGATGGATGTTTACTTGGTGCACTTGCAGGTGAGGATCTTTCTTCCAACGATGTTCAGCATGCACTAGATATAGGAACAGGAAGTGGAGTCATTGCAATGCAATTGGCTCAACGATTCCCGAAGGCTTATGTCGATGCCGTCGAAATTCATGGCCCGAGTGCAAAACAAGCGACTAATAATTTTAAGGAAAGTCCTTTTGCAAATCGAATGGTATGCTATCACGAACCTATTCAGGAGTTCGAGCTCAATTTGCTTTATGACATTATTGTAAGCAATCCGCCCTATTTTGAAGATGGCCCCACTAAAATGGATGCTGGAGTTGCTGCAGCGCGCCATGCATTAACATTGGACTTTAAAAGTTTGGTGCATAATGCGGCTCGATTATTAAAAGCTTCGGGAAAGTTTTGGGTGATTTTACCTTGTGACCAATCCGATCGTTTTTTAGACGAGGCTTTAGATGAAGGATTGCATTTAAATAGCATCATTCATATTCATCCTAAGGAAAACAGAACCGCTAACCGGTGCATCTATGCCCTTGGCAAGTATGACATTGAGGAGCCTGTACGTCGTAAAATTATCTTGTACGAAAATGATCAGTGTTATACCACTGAAGCAAAGGAAGTGCTCTCTCCTTTCTACGCGAGCCTTTAATATCCCCGGTAAGGAATAGATTTCTCAAAGAATCGGACTCCATAATCGCTTTCCAGCTCTTCAAGAATTGGGTTGTACCACTGGGCTGTCATTGGCAACTGAACACCAGTAGTTTCGATTTTTCCCTCTAAGATTAAGCGGGTAGCAATTCCTAAGGGCAAGCCAACGGTCGCGGCCATCGCCGTTTTTGTTGAACTTTCACCCTCAACCCCCATAGAACTCTCCACCATAAAGCGCTCACCATCGCGCTCCCACCCTATTTTATGGTACATCACGATTAAGTCCCTATCCTCTGGATTAAGTGTCCAAACTTGGCGCAGAATGTATTCTAAACACTGTGCTGGTGTTCCACTTTCGAACGGAAACATTTGATTTGAGAATAATCCGGCCCAAATAAGCTTGTCCATAAGATCGGAATCTTGTGGAATTCCTAGATAATACTTCAATTTCAACTCTACCGAATCATGTGGGTTGTAGGCCAAGAAAAGATTGGTAAACTCTCTAAACGAAAGTAAATGAGTATTTGCGATTTGATACGAATCATCTGTCATTCCCAATTTCACAAAACAATCCCAAGCACGTGCATAACCTGGACGTCGCAATGTACCTCGGTACAGTGTCTCGACATTCTCTAAACCATAGACGGTTCTATACTTAAGGCTATCCCTATTTGCTATACCCTCAAACTTTCCAAAGCCTTCAACATCCATGAATTCTGTCCGGCGGAACAGCATATGAGGTGGAATATACTTGTATTTACCTTCCTGAATAAACTTCACCGCGCCACCTTGCCCGGCGAGTACAACATTTCGTGGGTTCCATGTGAATTTATAACGCCAGGGATTGTCTTTTTCCGATTCCGGGCTTAATAGTCCCCCAGTAAAACTCTCAAAGAGCACAACTTTACCTCCTTGCCCACGAATTTGGTCCAAGAGCTTCATAGCGCTCATGTGATCAATGCCAGGGTCTAACCCGCATTCGTTTAAAAAGATTAAGCCGGAAGACTGCGCTTCGACATTCAAACCCTGCATCTCAAGCGTATTGTAACTCGCCGTAACCAAATGTGCTCCATACTTAAGAGCAGTTTTAGCGATGTTAAAGTGCATGTGGGCTGGAACCATAGAAATAACAATTGCGGCGCCCTTAACCTCTTTTTCTAATGCGTCCTGATCATTTATGTCCAGTGAACCTGAAGAACAATATTGATTGTTTCCATTGAGACGAAGTTCGGCTGTCGCTGCATCCCGATCCAGGACACGTAAATACCAATCGTTTTTTGCCAACCTATTTTTGAGATAAGGGACTAAACTTTGCGTACTTAATCCGGCTCCAATGAGTACAATCCGTTTTGACATATGTTGAAAATGTAACTTGAATGTTTGTTATCGTGTTAAATATAACAACTGAAACGATGCCCACCCTTACTATCTTCGTGGTATGAAAAAAATTATAGCCTTTCTTGGAGCAAGCGCGGTTTTAATGGGCGCATTGGGCGCTCATACTTTACAAGATGTTCTTTCCTCGCAAGAAATGAACTCTTTCAAAACTGCCGTTCTATATCAATTAATGCATAGCGTTGCATTATTGGCAATAGCTAAATCCGACGCTCCTAAAGTTTCAAGCATCCTATGGGTGCTCGGAATACTATTCTTTTCATTCAGCATTTACTTACTGGTTTTTGATAGATTTCTAGGCATAGATCTTGGGTTTCTTGGCCCGATAACACCCCTAGGTGGTGTTCTTTTCGTAGCAGGTTGGTTGTCTTTATGGACTTCAAATAGAGCGTAATCAATGGGTTGAGTTAAATTTTGACAATTGGGGGATAATTTTCGCCCACAGAAAGTCATTTTCTAAAATGACCTAGTAACTTTGTCGTACCTATTATAGAACCAACCACTTATCACCATGACCACCCAGAACCACCTGGAGTTTCTGAGCTCGTTGAGCATCAGAGCAAAAGCTGTTTACAGTAATCTCAGTCCGGATACGCTAGAGACACATAGTATTGAAGGCGGAATGGCCGTTCGCTCCTCATTAGGAGCAATCGCAATAGAAACCGGCAAATTCACAGGACGTAGCCCAGAAGATCGATTTATTGTCAAGGATGGCATAACGGAAAATGCAGTTTGGTGGGGCTCAATCAACAAACCCTTTTCAGAAGAAAATTTCGAAACGCTAAAGCGTGATTTATGCGCCTATCTTAACGAGAAAGACGTCTATGTAAGGGATGCATTTGCCGGAGCACACGAATCGTACCGAATGGCCTTGCGCGTTGTTAATGAGTACCCATGGTCCAATCAATTCGCATATAACATGTTCTTGCGTCCTTCAGAGGATGAATTAGTTGATTTCACACCAGAATGGACCGTATTGAATGCGCCTGGGTTTATGGCGAATCCCGAAAAACATGGTACACGCCAAGAAAATTTTGCGGTTCTAAGCTTTAAGGAAAAAACAATTCTAATTGGTGGAACAGGATATACTGGGGAAATTAAAAAAGGCATTTTCAGTGCATTAAACTTTATCCTACCCTACCAAAAGAATGTTCTCAGTATGCATTGTTCAGCCAACGTTGGAGCGGACGGTGATACATCCATTTTCTTCGGTTTAAGTGGGACTGGGAAAACCACACTTAGTGCTGATCCCGCTCGAAAACTTATCGGGGATGATGAACACGGTTGGTGCGCAGATAACACTATTTTCAATTTTGAAGGCGGCTGTTATGCTAAGGCCATTGACTTGACTCGAGAAAATGAGCCCGATATCTACAATGCGATCAAACCGCATGCAATTCTCGAAAATATCATCATGGATGAGAACGGCAATGTGGACTTTACCAATACGAGCATTACACAGAATACGCGCGTAAGCTATCCTATTGAGCATATCAATAATATTCAACCTGGAAGCTTAGCAAATAACCCCAAGAACATCTTTTTCTTGACCGCAGACGCCTATGGCGTTCTGCCCCCCATCTCAAAACTTGATGCGAACCAAGCAGCTTATCATTTCATAAGCGGATATACCGCGAAAGTGGCTGGAACCGAAGAAGGAGTGACAGAGCCCAAGGCGGTATTTAGTGCGTGTTTCGGTGCTCCATTTATGCCTCTTCATCCAACCTATTACGCTGATATGTTAGCAAGCAAAATGGAAGAAGCTGGAGTCAATGTTTGGCTCATTAATACTGGATGGGTCGGTGGTGCGTACGGTACGGGAAGCCGTATTAAGCTCCGTTACACACGTGCTATGATTACTGCAGCCTTAGATGGCCATCTCGAAGATGTAGCGTATCAGGTACATCCAATTTTCGGATTAAGTATGCCCAAGCACTGTCCGAATGTGCCTGAAGAACTCCTAAACCCAAAGAATACTTGGAAAGATGGAGATGCATACGATAAAAATGCCATTGCATTGGCCAAAAAGTTTGAGGCCAATTTCGAACAATACAAGGAGCAAGCTTCGGCTGACGTCCTAAAAGGTGCCCCTAGCCTCTATGTATCGGCTGAATAGCCAGACGTAGATGTGTTGTGTTCGAGCCCGCGTTAATAACGCGGGCTTCTTTTTTCACAATGGATGGTTAGTAAGTCTGTCCCTGAATTCAATTCTTAACTTCTAACTAACAACTACTTGCGGTAATTTAAATGCAAACAATTATCGCATGCCAACTAAGAAAGCAAGCGCGAAAGGCGCCAAACCAAGAAAAATATTTGTTCTTGACACTTCCGTAATCCTTTTTGACCACAATTCAATTAACTGCTTTGAAGAGCACGACATCGTTTTACCGATTTCTGTCTTGGAAGAATTGGATGAATTTAAGAAAGGTCATGATTCCAAAAATTACGAAGCACGTGAGTTCATTCGAAACTTAGACCGAATAACCGAAGGCAAAGACTTCACCAATTGGATTCCCCTGGATGGAAAGGGTAAAGGTTCGATTAAGGTTATCATGGACACCTCGCGTTCGGGAATCGATGCCGAAAAAGTGCTTGGAAGAAAAATGGATCACCGCATCATCAATGCAGCTCTAAACATTGCAGATGAAGAACCCAATCGACAAACCATTCTAATCACTAAGGATATCAATCTTAGGCTCAAAGCGAAAGCACTTGAACTCAAGTCTGAAGATTATTTAACAGGAAAAATAAAGGATGTTGATTCTTTGTTTAAAGGAAAAATTACGGTCGAAAATTTCAATGCTTCCACCCTTTCTAAGCTTTATGAAAAGAAGTCTATCGATATTGATGAGGTGATAGCCGAGAATCCTGATTTCGGTCCAGTAGCCAATTGTTTTTACATTTTGAAATCGGACACTAGCTCAGGACTTGCCTATTTTAACGCCTACAACAAAACGCTCGATCATGTTGAAAAGCGCAGTGTTTATGGTATCAAACCTCGAAACGCGGAGCAAGCATTTGCAATTCATGCAATACTAAATCCTGAAATTAAGTTAATCAGCTTGACGGGTGTTGCTGGTACCGGTAAAACGTTAATTGCACTTGCAGCTTCCTTAGAGCAGCGCCGAGATTTCAAACAGATTTATCTAGCAAGACCCATTGTTCCGCTTTCAAATCGTGACCTGGGATACCTACCTGGGGATGCAAAAGAAAAGATCGATCCTTACATGCAACCGCTTTGGGATAATCTAAAGTTCATTAAAAACACGTTCAGCGATAGAGATAAGGAGTACAAGCAATTAGAAGAAATGGTGGATAAGGAAAAGATCTTGATTACACCGCTTGCATACATTCGTGGACGATCACTAGCCAATATCATCTTTATTGTTGACGAAAGTCAAAACCTTACACCTCATGAAGTAAAGACGATCATAACTAGAGCGGGTGAAGGCGCTAAGTTTATTTTTACCGGTGATGTTCGCCAAATTGACACTCCGTATTTGGACGAACAGTCCAATGGTCTCAGTTATTTGGTCGATAGAGTTAAAGGACACGAAATGTACGCTCACATCACATTAGAGAAGGGTGAACGATCTGCTTTAGCAAACTTGGCAAACGATTTGCTATAGGAGAGAAAAATACCAGTACTACCATGAGCAAAACAATTCTATACACTGCAGTTTCCTTAGATGGATATATTGCTGACGAGCACGGTAAGATTGATTTTCTTGACCATCCAAGATTCGACTTACCTGATGAAGACTATGGGTATAATGAGTTTTTAGAAACGGTAAATACCATTATTATGGGGTACAATACCTATGCGCAAATCATCTCTTTCGAAGGTGGATATCCTTATGGCGAGAAGGAATGTATCGTTTTAAGCCGTTCAACGGATATTGAACTTGCTCAACCAAATATTGCAGTAAATACTGGTACTACAGAAGAAGTGCTGGATGCTTTAAAACCAACTGATAAAGTTATTTGGCTCGTTGGAGGAGGCGCTACAAACGCGCGCTTTCATAGCTTGGATTTAATTGATGAGATGATATTAACCTATATTCCAACGACCTTGGGCAAAGGGATTCCATTATTTCGAGAGAACGAACAAGTGCTTGAATGGAAAAATATAAAGACAAACACCTATCCCAATGGCCTAGTTCAAATCCATTTGGTTAGGAGTTGATCTATTTGGTTGTATAAATCCTGCAAAGAGGCATCATTCCAAATGAGAATTGATGCTTTTTTTTTGCGGTCATCATCAGATGCCTGATTAGTAATTCTTGCTTTGATTTCGTCAATGGTCCAATTAGGATTGCGTTCTCGAACCCTGGCAATACGAGTGGACTCACTAGCCATGACGACCAATAATTCCGTGCACGTGGTATCCCCTTTTTCTATTGCTAGGGGTGTTTCTTTGATTAAAACAGGTGCTTGCTGAGCATCGCACCATCGTTTGAAGTCGGCATGAACGGCTGGATGCACCACTTTTTCAAGCTGTACTTTGAGGTCAGAATTATTGAAAATCGCATTTGCTAAGGCCTCCTTATTAAGTTGACCATTCGTGGCGTACACCTCAGATCCAAAGATTGCAACGATACTGTCGCGGACTTTTGAGTCCTGATGCATGATTTCCTTTGCACGGTCATCGCTAAAAAAAACCGGTAATCCTTTATTAAACAAGTACTTACAAACCGTAGACTTTCCGGAACCTATGCCACCCGTTACACAAACTATTCGTCTCATATGGCAACATATTTAGGTGAATAGTTCAACAAATCGACATTATAATTCTCTATTTGAGGGTGGATGCGATAGCGTTCCTCTTCCAGACTCCAGCTGACCTCTACAGAATTTAGAAATGATTCATTTGCAAGTACATTCATTGGGCCACTTATCCAGAGTTCTACGGAAATTTCTCTATCCTTGATCTTGATGGTTTTATCAAATTTCTCTTCAGTCCATTGTGCGATTTCACCAGAAAGTGGCAGCCAGTGTTTATCCGTCCGGATTGCTTTATTTATTCCCAACAAGGCTAGTTCATATGTTTTCGCCCCTTTCCAATCGGATTTAGGAATTTGAACATATGGATTACATGCTGCGACAAGTTCGCTTGGACCATAGATCATTATGGAATCTTGCAGCAATTTTGGACGAACAACCCAGCGTGAATCCAACGGCAATACAATCTCTTCTAAACCCATTACGTCGACGTGCTTCTTCGCATAAACCATTGGCTCTGAAGGAAAAACAACCGTATCCTTCGTTAAGATATAGGAATACTCGGATCCAAAAGTCTCACGCAGAATCGCTTTGATATCGGCGCGTATGACATACGCGTGTTTTGGGGAAGTGTTTATGAAATCCACCGATTTGAACGGAACCTTTCGCCGATCGAACTTCTTCATGAACAATGCATCTAAGCCGCGTGCCTCTATAGTGATGGCTACTTCAGCCGTCGTATCGGTAAGCCAACGTTGGTCTCCTACCCCTCTGCCCTGCGCAACCAACTCAATATTAATCTGTCTCGAAACATTGGTTTTGGCAACGCGCATTGCAAACCATACGGCAAAGGCGAAAGCGACAAAAAGTGTTCCTTCGATTAATTTATTTGATTGAATTCTTTGCATAAAAAAACCGGCTTCCGCCGGTTTCTAAGTTAAGAACTTACTTTGTTGTATTGCGCACTCATTTCCTTGCTAACTGCGCTTTTTTCGATTTTTAATCTTGAATTTTCTGATTCAATAATTAAGTGCTTATCTGCTACCTCAAGAATCTTTCCATGAATTCCACTAGTCGTGACAATCCGGGCACCCTTTTTAACCTCATCACGAAATCGGGCCTCCTCTTTCTGCTTCTTCATTTGAGGTCGGAAGAAGAATAGGTACATCACCAATATGATGAGAACGAAAGGAAGTAAACTCATGACACCTCCTTGGGCTTGTAGAAAAACTGATTGCATATTAGTCGTTTTTAGCAATTACGGTCGAAGTAATGTTTAAAACCTTCGACTGTGGAACTGCGTTTGTAGTTAATGTTACGCGCTTGTCTTGACGACCTGCACGTCCTTTAGAATTGAAGCTCACTTTGATTTGACCCGTCTGGCCCGGTGCGATAGGTTGTCTAGGCCAATCTGGCACAGTACAACCACAAGAGCCCTGTGCATTTGAAATGATCAGTGGACCTTCTCCTTCATTTGTGAAAGTAAAGGTATGCTCAACTACTTCACCTTCTTGAACTTCACCAAAATCGTGGAATTCCTCTTCGAAGGTGATTGCAGGTAAGGCCTCCATCATGGTTTCTGTTCCTGAGTCGTCTGTAGTTTTAATACGGTCCGTTGCGTCTCCACATGAAGCTACCGTAAATGCAATTGCAGCAATGGCTAAAACTGTTTTTTTCATATGCTTTATTAATTATTCAATCATTCCGCGGCCAACCTTGTTGATGTGGCCTTCCTCCTGCAAATTAGCAACGATTTTATCAAGTATACCATTGATAAAGGAAGAACTTTTAGGAGTTGAGTATTGCTTACTTAAATCCAAGTATTCATTCAAGCTCACTTTCATTGGAATCTCTTCGAACCCGCGCCACTCTGCAATACAGAGTTTCATCAAAATGATGTCCATTTTTGCAATACGATCACTTTCCCAATTGCGGCTTTTGGATTCAATCCGCTCTTGGCTATCCGCGTTGAATTCGAAATACTTACGAGCGAGTATTGATCCAAATGATGCATCAGAGGTATCCTTGAATAACTGTGGAATGATCAATGGAGAATTCTCTTCTTTCCAACTCGCAATTACCTTCCCGGACATCATTTGTGCAGCATCTAGATCATCACTCCATTGTGCATTTTGATCTTCGTATACCTCGTGTAAAAATTCGTTCTCCGCAATATTTGATTGGTACAACTCACGTATAAACCTTTTTTGCGCGGTAAAATCTTTAGGGCCTGAAATGAACTGTTCATAGCGCTCGCTCACTAAAAGTGCATCAAGGAGATTGCGGAAGTGTTGATTGTATTCACCCCAATTGCAATGTGCGCCTTCAATCAAAGTATTCAAAGCACTACTTTCTTCGCATAAACGCCAAAACGGCAGATTAATAAAATGCTCTAGACGAGCTAAAAGCTCATTATCCGGACGATTGCGATCAGAAACACGATCGAATTGAGCTACTGCCTCTTGGTATAAGCGAATGAATGCACTAATGTCCCAAGCGAACAATTGATGCACGCCGTTTAGGCTTTTGCTTAAATTCTTTAGCAACAGCGCTGCATCCATACTATCGTCCGTACTTTGGGCAAATAGATGGTGCAAGACCTTGATACGAATGTGTCGTCTTGTAATCATGCTTGTAAATAAATGAAGAGTCGGAGCATCGTTGTGAACGAGTTCGGCAAACTGATGTTATTTTTGAAGCTCCGCATGTAAAGGACTGTTTTTACAGCGGCAAATATACACTCTGAAAGAGGCACCTAGAGCAATGAGCGCATTAAAAAAACTAAATCCTTACTTCTTAAAACACAAGTGGCTACTCTTTGCCGGTGCGTTCTTTGTAATCATTTCCGTCATTTTCAAACTATTCCCTGCCCTTTTTATCCGTAACAGCTTCGATGCGATTGCTGTTATTATTGAAAACTATAGAGCGGGAGTTGCGCAAGAGTCCAATGTGAGCAGCGAACTCGTAAAGTATGGGTTGTATATCATCGCCTCCGCAATCTTACAGGGGGTGTTTATGTACTTCATGCGTCAAACAATTGTGGTGATGTCCAGGCACATTGAGTTTGACTTAAAGAATACTGTATTTGCTCACTATCAAAGACTGACGCAGCGTTTTTACAAGAACAATAGTACGGGAGACTTAATGAACCGTATTTCTGAAGATGTTAGTAAGGTCAGAATGTACGTAGGTCCGGCGATAATGTATGCCTTAAACACAGGCTTTACCATCTTGCTGGTGATTTCGATCATGATATCAGTCAGCCCAAAACTTACACTACTCACGTTAATACCACTACCGTTCCTCGCGTTCTTGGTTTACCGTGTAGCCAATTTGATTCACGTTCGATCTAAAAATGTACAGGAACAGCTTTCAGAATTAAGCACGTTTGCACAAGAATCCTTTTCTGGAACTCGCGTAATCAAGGCCTACCACAAAAGCCCATGGTTTAGTATGAACTTCAAGGATCAAGCGATCGAGTATCGGGCTGTTAATGAAAAGCTTTTCAGAGTCAATGCAGTTTTCCAACCGTTAATGATTCTTATGGTGGGAATTAGCACATTAATTACCATCTATGTTGGGGGCCGATTATTCTTTGCAGGAGAAGTCAGCGCAGGTAATATCACTGAATTTATTTATTACGTGAACCTTCTGACTTGGCCTATTGCGTCAATTGGTTGGGTTACATCACTCGTTCAAAGTGCGGATGCTTCAATGCAGCGACTGGATGAATTTTTAAAGGAGCAGCCTGAATTTGAATCGGGCAGCTATAAACCAGCGGAATTTAAGGGGGAAATTGAATTTGAAAATGTAACCTTCACCTATCCAAACAGCGGAATTACGGCCCTAAAAAATGTCAGCTTCAAAATTGGCGCAGGGACGCAAATGGGTATTCTTGGAAAAACCGGTTCCGGGAAAAGTACAATTGCGGCCTTAATGGTTCGACAATACGACCCAACCGAAGGGATTATACGCATCGACGGTGTAGATGTAAAGGAATGGCATTTGCCAACCTTGAAGAAATATCTAGGTTGGGTGCCCCAAGAGGCGTTTTTATTCAGCGATAGTATTTCGAACAACATCGCTTTTGGTATGGATACCATGAATCAAACTCAAGTTGAGCATGCTGCAAAAGCAGCCGGTGTTCATGAAAATATTATTGGGTTCGATAAGGGATATGCCACTAGAGTTGGCGAACGTGGTATCACACTAAGTGGGGGTCAAAAACAACGAGTGAGCATTGCTCGCGCGTTGATCAAAGAACCTCAGGTGATCATTTTAGACGATTGTTTGAGCGCCGTTGATACCGAAACGGAGGAGTTAATTCTTAATAACTTGAGATCTGCGACGGCTGATTTGAGCGGCATAATCATTGCCCACAGGGTCAGCAGCGTTAAACACTGCGAGCAAATCATATGCCTAGAAAACGGCGTTATAATTGAAGCTGGAAGCCCCGAAATACTTGAATCAAGCGATGGTCACTATGCTGAGTTGATTAAGATGCAACTCGAAGGTCAATTGGATTTATCGTAAACAAGGTGTTCATTACTTTTTTAGTATTTCGCACTTCAATGATTTACTTTTGAGTCTATCATTTAAGTCTCCACGTTTATGGCTAGAATCATTGCAATTGCAAACCAAAAAGGCGGTGTAGGGAAAACTACTACTGCTGTGAATCTGAGTGCCGCCTTAGGTGCCTTAGAAAAACGTATTCTATTGGTGGATGCAGATCCACAGGCCAATGCAACTAGTGGACTTGGACTTAATCCAGAACAAGCCTTAGAAGGCACCTATGAGTTGATTGAAGGTGCTAAAGACGCACGTACTCTAGTTCAAGCTACGGATGCACCTGGCGTAAGTATCATTCCCGCACATCTTGATTTGGTTGCCGTTGAGCTTGAAATTATTGATCAACCCAAACGTGAGTTCTTTTTAAAAAATGCGCTTGAGGAAATCAAATCCGATTATGATTATATAATAATCGACTGCGCACCTTCTTTAGGTCTAATAACCCTAAATGCATTGACGGCGGCCAATTCTATCTTGGTCCCTATACAATGTGAATACTATGCGCTAGAAGGACTTGGTAAACTTTTAAATACCATTAAAAAGGTTCAAGAGCTTCACAACCCGAATCTCGAAATTGAGGGATTGCTTTTAACTATGTTTGATGGTCGATTGCGTTTATCAAACCAAGTGGCAGATGAAGTAAGGAATCACTTTGAAGGGTTGGTATTTGAATCTATTATTCACAGAAATGTGAAATTGAGTGAAGCGCCTAGTTACGGGGAGAATATCCTTACCTATGATGCAGGCAGTAAAGGCGCTGAGAATTATCTTACTTTAGCACAAGAGATACTCGCAAAACAAGGGTAATATGGCAAAACGCGCAATGGGTAAAGGCCTCTCGGCCATTTTAGGTGAAGAAATCGCAAAGGTTAATAAGGTAACCGACGCCGGAGCAGAGAAGCTTGTGGGTAAGGTTGCTATGATTTCATTAGGAGACATCACCACCAACCCATTTCAACCCCGCTCGAATTTTGATACGGATGCGTTGGTCGAATTGGCCCAAAGTATTAGTGAACTTGGAATCATTCAACCCATAACCGTTCGCAAGAACGGAATGAAATTCGAGCTTATTTCAGGGGAACGCAGGTTCAGAGCTTCTCAAATTGCTGGTCTGTCCGATATACCTGCCTACATACGTTTGGCGGATGATCGAAACATGTTGGAACTCGCAATTGTCGAAAATTTACAGCGTGAAGACCTCGACCCAATTGAGATGGCGTATTCGTGCAAACGAATGATGGATGAATTGGGCTTAACCCAGGATGAAGTTGCTAAACGTCTAGGAAAAGGACGATCAACAATCACCAATTTCATGCGCTTGTTAAGATTACCCGCAATCATACAAGCCGAATTAAGAGATATTCATCGCAATGAAAGTTTAGATGAAAACGGTGAAGGAGCGGCTTCGGTTGTATTTTCTGTTGGGCACGCACGCGCGTTGTTGAATTTGCCTTCTGAGGATGATCAGATCGCTCTCTACAAGAAAATCTTAAAAGGTGGACTAAGTGTTCGCCAAACGGAAGCGATGGCGCAGTCCATCAAATCACCTAAAGCCCCCTCTGCTAAAGCAACAGTTAATCCTAGTTTAGACGCACTGACTAAAGAGCTAGGTAACTATTTCTCTTCTAACGTGAACATTCAAATGAAAGCGAACGGGAAAGGGAAAATCCTAATTGATTTTACATCTGACGAAGACTTGCAGCGTATCATATCGAAGTTTAATTCATGAGACCTGCAGTGCTGATTGTTCTATTTCTTTTTCTTGGGGTTCAAGGAAAAGCACAGCATCAGGATAGCACCTTCGAAGGAACGCCTGCCCACAATATTAAACTGGCCACTACCCTTTCATTGATTCCAGGTGGAGGACAGATTTACAACGGTAAGTATTGGAAAGCCCCGCTTTTCTGGGGCGGTCTAGGTGGAACGGCATATTACTATGGTCAATTAAATGGTCAATTCCGCGCGTATGAAAGTGTACTTCAATTCATTATTGATAACCCAAGCCTCACGACGCGTGCTGAATTAGAAGCAGCTGCTCCTGATATTTTTAGCGACATCCCCTCGCCTTTTTATCAAAATTCAGCCAATGGGGTTGCACAAGAATCCATAGGATATATGGAGCAACTCAGAACGCAACGAGAATATGCCATTTTTGGCATTTTAGGCATCTACCTCTTAGGAATTCTAGATGCAAATATCGATGCTCACTTGCATGATTTTGATGTAAGCGACGATTTAAGTATACGGCCGCAAATAACTACAAAACAATACTTTGTAAATCAAGAATCGACCATCACCGCTCCTGGTTTTCGAATAACATACACTTTACCATGAACATAGCGATTATAGGATACGGAAGAATGGGCAAAACGGTCGAAAGAATTGCAATAGAGCGAGGACATCAGATCACGTACATCCACCAAGGGGGACAATTTAATCCTAATGATTTGTCTGAAGTGGATGTTGCAATTGAATTCACACAGCCTGAAGCCGCTAAAGCAAATGTTTTATCACTGCTGGAAATGCAAATCCCCGTGATAAGCGGCACCACTGGTTGGCTCGAAGAAAAAGGAGAAGCGGATGCGGCAGCCCAGGCGAATCAAGTTGGGTTTTTATATGCATCGAACTTTTCTCTTGGGGTAAACCTCTTCTTCGTAATGAACGAGCGTTTAGCCCGGTTATTAAGTGACTATCCTGAATATGTCCCTTCAATTCATGAAATTCATCACACGGGCAAAAAAGATGCACCTTCAGGCACTGCTATTACTGCTGCTGAAGGGGTTTTGGCCTCCTATGACAACTTGGACGGTTGGACGATGTCTGAAGAAAATGGCAAAATTGAAATATCCTCAGAACGCATTGACCCCTACTTTGGCACGCATGAAGTAAACTATAAAAGCCCTATTGATACCATTTCGCTTAAGCATGAAGCGAATAGTCGTGAAGGTTTCGCTCTTGGTGCTGTCATTGCTGCTGAATGGATTCCAGGAAAAGTTGGAGCCTTTGATATTCGGGATGTTTTAGGGCTTTAGTTTTCACAACATTGTAACATACCTATCCCCCATTAATTACTAGTTTCACTTCATGGAATTTATCATCTTCACCCTCGTCCAAGCATTGTGGTTCGGTGCCATTTCTTGGAAATTTTATGTTGCTGCTGACCGAAAGGCTTGGGAAGCATTCATCCCAGTTTACAACACTTTCGTACTCGTTAAGATAGCCAAACGCCCTACGTATTGGGTTATACTGTATTGTATACCAGTGGTTGGGGTAGTTATGGGAATCATTATGATCTATGAATTGCTTCATGTTTTTAAATTCAGAAAAACATGGCAAACCGCAGCTGTGATGGGGACTTTGGGAGGATACTTGGCGTTCTTGAACTATAGCGAAAAGTTAAAATATTGGGGGCGTGATGATGCTTTCATTAGAAAGAATTTAGGCGAAGGTGTGAATAGCATCTTCTTTGCCATTGTTGTTGCAACTGTAATTCGTTCAACTACGTTCGAAGCGTACACTATTCCTACGAGCTCTATGGAAAAGAGTTTGATGGTCGGTGATTTCCTTTTCGTCTCAAAAATGCATTATGGGGTTCGAGTACCGATGACCCAACTCTCTTTGCCCCTAGTACATAATAAAGTGCCTTTCTTAGGGGTTCCTTCTTATGTAGCTTGGCCACAAATCCCCTATTTGCGCCTTCCTGCCTTCGAAGCCATCAAGTCCGGAGACCCGGTAGTGTTCAATTATCCGATGGATAATATGCCGGTAGATAAAAAGGAAAATTATGTAAAGCGCTGTATCGGTACTCCCGGCGATAGTTTGAATATCGTCGACCGCAATGTGTTCATAAATGGCATACCATTCCGATTTCCAGATCGCAGCTATCCGCAGTACCTCTATTACATTAAAACGGATGGACGCGGATTCACCAGAGAGTGGCTTAAATCTAGAATGGACATCAACTACCTGACCAACGAAGAATACCGTAAATACCCTACGGATCAAGATGTTTATCAGGTCGCTCAAGATGAATACATCATGTTCATGCAAGCACGTCACGTAGAGACGATGCAGTCACTTGAGAACGTGAAAAACGTATGGCCTATTGTAGCAGACCGCCCAGGAACTGCAGTGGATACGACCCTTCCTGATGGATTAATTCAAATCCAAAAAGATCAAGCAGCCAATATTCTTTTCCCCAATCCTGATACTGGTCACGGTGAGCGCCCATATGGAGACACCTGGGATAATTATGGTCCGTTCTATGTTCCTCAAGCAGGCAGTACGGTTGACCTTACTGATTGGAATATCAATGCGTACCGCAGAATAATTGGTGAATATGAGGGGCATGACCTAAAAATCAAAAAAGATGGCACCGTCCTTATCGATGGTGAATTGGCAACGACGTACACCTTCGAAAAGAACTACTACTGGATGATGGGAGATAACCGACACAATTCATTAGACAGTCGGAAATGGGGTTATGTACCGGAAGACCATATCGTTGGTAAGCCTGTTTTCATATGGATGAGTTGGGATAAACATGGAGAAGGACTGAAGAAAATCCGTACGGATCGCGTATTTACGACCGTCAACGGTGATGGCGAGCGAACCAGCTACTTCTTGCATTTTATTGTTGCACTTGCGCTGTATCAAATCGTGATGTTTATACGCCGCAGAAAAAAGAAATAATGTCTTCAACCCTCTTATCCATTGCCTATTTACCCAATATAGAGTGGCTCGCGCACTTCATTCAGGGTAAAGAGATTTGGATAGAGGCTCATGAAACGTTTCAAAAGCAAACGTATCGAAGTAGGGCCTTAATTTCTGGACCTCAAGGTATTCAAGTGTTGAATGTCCCCGTGCAAAAACAGTTCAAGGGTATTCGAGAATGCACTGTTAGTTACGCAGAGAATTGGACCAAAGACCATCTTAAGGCCATTGAAAGTGCCTATGCGAAAAGTCCTTTCTATGAAGTACTTATGCCCGATTTGGCTAATATTTTGAATGCCAAACCACAAACGCTCTGGGAACTGAATACCAGAATTCTAGAGTTAGTTCTATACTGGCTCGATCATCCGTCAACTTGGAAAGCCACAAAGGCCTATCAAACCGATTTTGTCGGTACCGATTTGAGGCAATTAAGTCCAAAAGGCACTCAAACCTTTACCAATACTGAATATCATCAAGTATTTTTTTCTAAAAATGGTTTCCAAAACAACTTGAGTGCCTTAGATCTGTTGTTTAACTTAGGGCGAAGCTCATGGGACTACCTCAATGAGCAACAACTTAAGTAAGAACCACAGCATACTTCATGGACCTATCCTTCAATAAAAACGAAGACGAACTCAAACTACTCCTCAGTGAACTCAAACAGCGACAAGCCAAAGTTGAGCTCGGAGGCGGTAGCGCTAAGCTTCAGAAACAACGCGATCAAGGTAAGCTGACAGCCCGAGAGCGCATTTCTTACCTAATCGATAAAGATGCGCCTTGTCTTGAAATTGCATCATTTGCGGGTGATGGCATGTATAAAGAATATGGAGGTTGCCCTGCGGGTGGCGTAGTCGTCGTGCTTACAAAAGTTAAGGGACGTCAGTGTATTGTTGTTGCAAATGACGCATCAGTCAAGGCTGGTGCATGGTTCCCTATTACAGGTAAGAAGAACTTACGGGCTCAGCAGATCGCAATGGAAAATAAAGTCCCCATTATCTACCTCGTAGATAGTGCCGGTGTCTTTCTGCCCCTTCAAGATGAGATCTTTCCAGATCGGGAGCATTTTGGACGCATATTTCGAAACAACGCCATCATGTCAAGTATGGGCATTCCGCAGATTTCAGCCATAATGGGCAGTTGCGTAGCAGGAGGTGCCTATTTACCCATCATGAGCGATGAAAGCATCATTGTCAAAGGCTCTGGAAGCATCTTTTTGGCAGGATCCTACCTAGTGAAGGCTGCCATTGGCGAAGATGTAGATAATGAGACTCTTGGCGGTGCAGATACGCATTGCGATATTTCCGGAGTGACCGATTACAAATGCGAAAACGACCCCGAAGCATTGGACACCATCAAAAACATTTTTGATAAGATGGGCTCATTTCCTGAGGCAGGCTTTAATCGAATTGCAGCAAAAGCTCCAGAAGAAGATGCTAAGCGCATCTATGGATACATACCACATGATGGAAAACCTTTCGATAACCTCCCTATCATCAAGTGCATCGTAGATCGTGACAGTTGGGAGCCCTACAAGGAAAGCTATGGTCAAACCATACACTGTGGTTATGCCCGAATCGATGGATGGGCAGTGGGGATTGTGGCTAACAACCGAAATATCATTAAAAACGGTAAGGGCGAAATGCAGATTGGTGGTGTCATTTACAGCGATAGCGCAGATAAAGCGGCCCGTTTCGTAGCCAACTGCAATCAAAAACGTATTCCAATAATATTCTTACAAGACGTTACGGGCTTCATGGTAGGCTCGAAAAGTGAGCATGGAGGAATTATTAAGGATGGTGCTAAAATGGTAAGCGCCGTAGCCAACTCTACGGTTCCAAAATTTACAGTTATCACAGGAAACAGCTTTGGTGCAGGTAATTATGCCATGAATGGAACGGCATATGACCCGCGACTCATCCTAGCTTGGCCAAATGCAAAGCTTGCTGTAATGGGAGGAGCTCAAGCGGCTAAAGTCCTTCTACAGATTGAAAAATCTCGCCTAAAGGCAAGCGGAGAGCAACTTAGTGAAAAGGACCTCAAAGCACTACAAGACAAGATCGAAAAGCGCTATGAAGAGCAAATGAGCCCTTATTATGCAGCATCTCGCTTATGGGTAGATGCGATCATTGACCCTGCTGCCACTAGACAATGGCTGAGTTTTGGTATTGCGATGGCAAATCATAACCCTGATATTGCAAAATATAATCCTGGAGTAATTCAGACTTAAATGAAGAAACTACTACTCGCTTTTAGCCTGTGCGCCTTTGGACTCAACGCACAGAATTTCAATAGTACAAAAGTCACCGTAGAATATGCCGGAACTTTTGATCCTCGTGCAGCAGAAACCGAGGCAGTTTCCTTTTTATATCCAACGGGGGCGCCAGTTCCTGGGGGCGATAGTTACAAGGCATTCTTAGCTTCTCAAAAAACAGCTCAAGATTACCGCAACTTTCCTGCTGCTTCCGCGACACAGAAAACGACGACAACTCCCAGTCCTTCGGCAGGCTATGGAACCTCCATCTATCGCCTCACCCCAAATGGAAGCCCGTTCGATTTCAGCGGTGGCATTCCTAACGATAATGCAATGGCCATCAGCAAAGATGGTATTCTATGCGCAGCAGTAAACAGTATTTTTTGGGCACAAGACATACATACGGGGGATTTGGTAATGCCCTCTCCTGTTGGTTTATTCAGTCTCCAACAAATGGCTGGCGGTTCAAGCTTCGAGAACTACTACGATCCAAAGCTCATTTATGACCCTACCCAAGATAGGTTTGTCTTGGTCTTTTTAAAAGACAACGATGCCGCGAATAGCAAAATCATAGTCTGCTTTAGTTCCACAAATGATCCCTCGGATCCGTGGTACGTTTACAGACTGAATGGAAATCCGCTCAACAATAATCGTTGGACCGACTTCCCGGCAGTTGCATTGAGTGAAACGGGAGTGGTGATAACAGGAAACTTGATTATCCCGAACGTTAGCTGGCAAGTAGGCTTCGACGGATCAGTAATCTGGCACCTCGATAAGCTCGCTGGGTTTTCAGGTGGAAATGTGATGGCCTCCGTTTACACTCAGATTAAACACAACGGCAGACTCGTAAGAAACCTTCATGCCGTTCGTGGGCACGATAATATAGCCGATAGGTTATATTTCCTTAGCAATAGAAACTTCGACCTACAAAACGACACCATTTTCTTGGTTTCGTTAAACGAGGGTGATATCGACACAACCGTTGATGTCAAGGCACTTTTAACTAATCTTCCATACGGAGTCCCTCCGAATGGAAAACAAGGTGATACCGATACCTCGGATGCAACCAAAGGGCTACAAACAAACGATGGTCGCGTGCTAGGAGCCATTCAAAAAGACGATTGGATTCAATTCGTAAGCACCACAGCACATGGAAATAATGCCAATGCCGGTATTTATCATGGGTTCATTGCAAATGCATCCACTCAGCCTAAGGTGACCGGACGGGTCTTGTGGGATCCTGTAAGAGATCTAGCTTACCCAAACATTACTTGGACCGGTGTACACCCGAAACAAACTCAATGTTTAATTGGGTTCAACTTCTCCTCTATTGATGGACACCCGGGTATGGGCGCAGTATTAATTGGAAATGATACCACCTTTTCCGATCCGATTGACCTGAAGAATGGTACAACTTATGTAGATCGTCATAGCGATAGCTATGAGCGATGGGGTGATTATTTTGCCGTTCAGCCTATGTTCGATGCTAACGGCGCGCTCATTCCTTCAGAAGCTTGGATGGCCGGCTTTTATGGGGACGGACCTAACCAAAACCGTACCTTCATTTCTCAAGTTTTTAGTACGGATACCATCGTTCCTCTTCATCCAGATGGAGGTCGCGTATTTCCTAACCCAGTTGCTGATGGAACTACAGTTACTGTAGAATTTAATCTTGATATAGCGCAAAAAATCGAAGCACGCTTATTCTTTGAGAATGGTCAAAAGGTCCAAGATCTTGCGGGCCGATTGCTCCCAGCGGGACCTGCAGAACTCTATCTAGATATGAGCACCTTAGCGCAGGGTGTATACATAGTTGAACTCATTGGCGACCAAGGCTTCAGAAAAGTCGAGCGTATCGTTAAGTTGTAGTGTTTAAAGCTTAAAAGACTGTTAATAAACTGTCATTTTATGTTTATAACCTTGACTTGGAAGACTTTTTTGGTATATTAGTACCAAAGCCAACCAAAACTATTAAACTATGTACCCTTTTAAAACTTTTCAAAAACCCGTTATGGTGATTGAAGGGCTGCCGCAGACTCAGATTGAGGAAAGTGACAACAGCCCAGTAGAAGAACTTTTTACCTAAAGACGATTTGTGTTTTGTTTAACCCGCGCTTGACGCGGGTTTTTTTATGCCTTTTTTCTGAGTGCATAACTCACCCCATAGATAATGGATGAAGTACCGATACTCACGAACGCAATCGAGGGATCAATTTTACCCGCACTTTTCATCATCCATAGGCTTGCAGAGAGGCTCACAATGGTCATAACCACTAATGCTCTAACTAAGCTCTTCTTATCGTGCTTACCAGCCCATTCGTAGAAGATGACAGGCGATATGCCGATCCCTAAAGCCTTGAATGTAACCACAATATCTTCTATTCTTTGAAAGAATAACGCAATCAAAAGGGATAAAACTCCAACCACCACAAGCGCCTTGCGAATACGTTGAATACCTGCCTGAGCGCTTTCTTCCTTATCTGGGAATAAATCATTTGTTACGTTTAGGCTCAATAGAAAAAGATAGGTATCTGAAGTACTTAGGATTGCAGCAAAAAATGCAATGAGAACAGCAATTTGAAATTCCGGCGGTACCAATTCTGTAAAAGTCTTTAATACCATCATCTCAGCATGCTCGTTGGTAACTCCCTCGGAAATAGGGAATTGAGCTCTTGCAATCAACCCGACATAGGTAAGTGCTACCGTCAAGAGAATATTGACCCCCGCTCCTACGCCGAAGCTTTGTTTGACCACTTTTTCATTCTTCATTGCAAATACCTTTTGCCAATAATCTTGCGTGGCAAATGGTGTGAGCACGCCCAAGAGTAGGAAAGCGATAATATTTACTGGGCCTGCATTAAATGGCTCATACATTTCGGGAGGTACATCGCCGCCTTGTTGAATGGTCAGACTTACCAAGATTAAAACAAGGAAGATGACCATGAATTGGAACATGTCTGTTTTTACAACGGAACCAAAACCTCCAACTAACAAATAAGTCAATACACAGACGAGCATGCTCACCTTTGCAATACTTACGGGAATGCCTCCGAGCTCATTTAACAGATTCGATCCAACAAGTAATTGTGTACTCAACAAGCCTACGTACCAAACGAAGATGGTACCAATGACCCATCGTGCAGTTTTACGACCGTAACGGAAGACAAAGTAATCAGTTAGCGTAAAGAAATTGTGTTCAACTCCTAGACGATACAACTTTAAAGCAAAAGGTATAAACAACAGAAAACCAAGTGTATACCCGATAAATATCCAGGCCGCAGATATCCCGTAGATGTAGACAAAGCTGGTGTATACCATCAGCGTTACTGCGCTGACAAATGTCCCACTTAAGGTCATTAATGATGGAAAAAAACCCATGCTTCGACCCCCTAGCGCAAAATCATCGACGGACTTTGTAGAGGTCATTCTTCCCAATAAAATTCCGACAATGGTGAAGCCGACTAAGACTAAAATGAGCGTGGTGGTGGACATATAGAGCGATACTGGTGTAGTCACTAAGATAAGAGTATCTATTGAGACGAAGGTTTACTCTGTGTTTCTATTTATCTCCTTGAACCAATCAACTTATACGGGGTTTACTTCTTGTATGATTTGAAGATATGCAGCACAAACACTTCGGATATTTCATTTTGCTATCGGCAATATTTTTATTGCGCCCAGAGATCGGCCGTGCTCAAAACTGCGTTAAAACCACGCCTTACACTGAAGCATTTAGTGGAACGGGAGGCGGTTGGATTCCACCTTCGAGTTTTTTCAATACCGGCAGTATCAATAGCTGTTGGGACCGTACCCCGAACGGTTATGTTTGGGTAAAAGCGCCAAGCGTAACTGGCGGCAGCAACTCCAATACCGGTCCTTCAGGCGATCATACCAGTGGCGGAAATGGCTATTTAAGTACCGATTCCTATCCTTACGGCTTCAACGATACGGCAACCTCGCTCATCACCCCACCTATCTCACTAGTGAATGACACGGCACCAGAGGTTTCATTTTGGTACCATATGTTCGGTTCTGAAATTCAGGCGCTTCGTATTTCCATACAGGCGGGATCAGATACGAATTGGCTTCCCATCGATACTATTGCGGGGAATTCTGGAGGCTTCGTCGCCCAGAATAGTCCTTGGCATCAAGCCGTTTATCCGTTAGATAGTTTTGTTGGCGATACCGTTAAATTCCGCTTTACGTCGATTCGAGAAATATCTACACAAAGTAACGGAGCCAATTGTCGAACGAGCCTGGATGATTTTAAGGTAGATGAATGGGATGGCAACTGTCGGAAACCAAGGGACATTAGAATTACTAGCACCAGCGTAAGCAGTGCTGTAATCAGTTGGGATGGAACCAATTCTTCCAGTACGTACCAAGTGCAATATTCTAGCGGAAGTACAGCACCTACCAATGGAGCCACAACCATTGTAACTGGTAACACATTCAATTACTCAGGTCTCGCTCCTAACTCTAATTACACCGTAAGAGTACGCTCCATTTGCGGAGCAGGAGATACTTCGCTTTGGTCAGGGTTCGTGACTATTCAAACAAATTGCGGGGTCTTTCCTGCGCCTTGGACAGAAGACTTCAGCGGCGCTTCATGGGTTCCTTCAAACGATTGGACCGAGCAAGGAACATTTCAATCTTGTTATCAAGATTCAGCATCCGTGCTCCACTTTTGGAAATTGTGCAGTGGCCCTTACAGCACAGATGCTGGACCAAATGCAGATCATACGCCAACGGGTGCGTCGAGATACCTTGCAATAAATCACAGGTCTACCTTGAGCGTATCGCCGACGAAACCCGTATTTATTACCCCTTGGATTTCTTTAAGTTCTTTGTCCGTTCCTGAATTGAAATTCTGGATTCATGGCTACTCCAATCAAACGCAGATTGGCAACTTTTCGGTGATCGTCGAAAACCTAAGCGGAACTTCGGCGACGGTCCTGGATACTTCAGGAAATCTGCAGGCCAACCAAACCTCACCTTGGAAGGAAGTAATCTTAGACTTAAGTGGTTTTACTTCAGATACTGTACGAGTGAAATTTAGGTATGAAGCCGTTCAAGCGAACCGTTATCAAGAACTTTCTATTGATGACATCTCTATCGTGGATGCGCCGAGTTGTCCAAGGCCAAAGTTTCCCAAGGTCTTAGCAACCACGACTACTACGGCAGATTTAGATTGGTCTACTGGAGGTAGTTCCTACCATCAAGTTCGTTATCAACAGGTAAACTCTTCAGCATGGACCGTTCAATCGACGAATTCATCGGACATTACGATTACAGGACTCCAGCCGAATAAAAAATACCGTTGGGAAGTTCGAGACTCTTGCGGGACCAATGATTTTAGTGATTGGGTTCGAGGTCCATCCTTCTACACGGCATGTACGATTTTTACAGCGCCCTATTCAAACAACTTTACCAACAACCAGTGGCAAGGCCCTTCGCCATTTCTTACCAATGGGCAGATTGGAAACTGCTTCACAAGATTTGAAACATCCGGCTACTACTGGTCTGGCGCACGAAGCGGATTTGACCACGTGGTCTTTAGTGGGCCCAATTCCGACCATACTGGAGGCTCGAGTGGGTACATGTTTACCAGACCGGAGACTGCCACGTCAGATACAGCCAACATCGTCTTGCCCATGATCGACCTGGACACCTTGTTGAGTCCTGAGTTCAGCTTTTGGTGGCACATGTACGGTCAGGCCATCGATCGATTGAATGTCTATGCCCGCACGCCTTCGAGTCCTGAGGTCTTGTTGGGTAGCATTGTGGGATCACAAACTGCTTCCGCATCTGGGAATTGGACCAAACAGACCTATTCTTTAGCACAATTTCAAGGGGATACGGTCATCATTCGTATGGAGGGGCGAAAAGGCACCGGTAACATTTTCACCAGCTTCTCCGCGGTCATCGCCATCGACGATATTCTGATTGATGAGACTACGAGCTGTCCCGCACCCATCCAATTAACCGCATCAAATATTACGAGTAATACGGCGACGATCAGTTGGCAAGGAACTGCGGTCAATAGTATTCTAGAGTATGGCCCAGTAGGCTTCACCTTGGGGACAGGACAAATGATCAATCCTGCCAGCTCTCCCACTACTCTAACGGGGCTTACCGGAAATACCACCTATGCTGTCTTTGTCCGCGACAGTTGTACGACAAACCTACTTAGTTCCAACGTAACACTGAACTTCACCACCGTACCCTGTCCAGGAGTAACTGCTGTTGGGAATGTCACGTTAAGTGGCTCAACGGCTACTGGAGTCTCTAGCGGAAGCGCTTCGGATTCCATTCTCTGGATTTGGGGCGATGGGAACAGCGCTGCAGGCGATTCTGCAACATACACCTATCCTCTTCCTGGGATTTATAATGTACAGCAGGTGGCCTATAACTATTGCGGTTCGACAGACACTATTACGACCACTTTGACCGTTTGTGGTGCTGTGGTGGCCAATTTTAACACAACTCCCAACGGGTTAGATTTGGCTTTCAATGGAACAAATTCCATTGGTGCAGGGCTCACTTATCAATGGTATTTTGGTGATGGTTCTTCCGGTACAGGGCCTACACCAACCCACACGTATGGTTCTTCGGGAACCTATACCGTAAGCCTTGTCACGACGGATGCTTGTGGCACCGTAGATAGCACTTCGACAAGTATTACAGTATGTCCAAATGTCTCCCTTGGATTCAACTATACGAACAGCAATACCACATTCTCATTTACCGCTACCCCGAGCAATCTCGGCAACTACCAATGGGATTTTGGGGACGGAACCTCAGGTGTAGGGCTCACAACCAACCATACCTATGGTGCAGGAGGTAATTATACTGTAGTATTGACGGCCATAGATGCCTGTGGATCGGTCTGGAGCGATACCAGTGAAGTATCGACTTGTCCGCCGCTTACGGGTAATTTCACCTTCAATATAGCTTCATCAGGTGCGAACGGCATGCTGGTCCAATTCTTCGCGTCTGTTTCTGGGGCGTCGAGCCTTATTTGGGATTGGGGCGATGGAACGCAAAGTATCACCCCGGCGACAAGCATTTCGCACACCTATCCTACTACAAGTTTAAATTATGTGATTACGCTTTCGTTGATCAACACTTGTGGGGACACATTGGACATCGTTCACACATTGAATGAGGTCGGTATAAGCGAATGGCTATCGAACACTATGAAGCTTTACCCTAATCCTGTCCTTGGAGATATGTTAACGCTTGAATTCACTGAGCCCGTCAATGGTTCTTATGAGATTTTAACTGTTTTAGGAAAAACTCTGAATAAGGGTCCAATTAACTCATCCTCCACCGTGGCGCTATACGTTGGACACCTTGAAGACGGGTACTACATTGTGAGAATTCGAGATGAGAATCAGTTCTTCCAAAAAGCTTTTGTGAAGGTGGATTGATTCATACTCCGACGCCTTCGAACAAGTTTATAGACGGACATAAAAAACCCCGCACCGCTATCGCGGTGCGGGGTTTTTAAGTCGGGATGACAGGACTTGAACCTGCGACCACACGCCCCCCAGACGTGTACTCTACCACCTGAGCTACATCCCGAGTGGGGCGCAAATATAATGCGAATTCAATGTTGGGTTTTGCTTATCGGCGAATAAAATCCAATATGGTTCCAGCCCATTCTTCATCGCCAATGTCCCAACGTAAACCGTGTCCCATATCAGGATAAATGGCCTCTTGATAATACGATCCATTGTGCTGTTGCATGGCTGCCTCGGCGGTTTCAAATGGCGCTACACCATCAGCAGTTCCGTGCATCCATAGGAGTTCACCGCTATAGTCGGCCATGTTTTTACCTAAATCGAACTTATAGCTCGTGATCATTGAGGATGGCAAGCTTAAACCTGTTGCATTCTGCATAATCACGTTTGAAGTGCTCTGAGGGACTTCCATGACCAGTTTGTTTATGGCTATTCTTGAACCTCCTGCGGCAGCTGGCCCAGCAGGAAGTGAACCGAGTGAATTGGCGACAACCACCAATCGGTCACTTGTGAGGCCTTGAGATTCTAGATATGCTACAACAGCATCGTAGTCCGCTGCCATAGATTCGGCTCCTGTGCTGCGGCCCGTACTCCATCCAAAGCCTCGATAGTCGTACATCATGAAACCAAAATGGTGTGCACCGCCAAGGTTGGCGAACAATCCTGCCGTCTCCCAAAAGTTGTCCATGGAGCTCGCATTACCGTGGAGGTAAAGAATGATAGTATCGGTAGCAATTTGTGCGATATCTCCCACGTAAAGAGCGTAAATAGTATCGTCGTCCGATTGAAAATTCATCAAATGAATTTTGGATTCATCGACGTGGTATTCGGGGTCGAGCCATTCATTCTTGAAATCGTACGTACCATCACCACCCGCAAACATAGCAGCGCTCACGTCGGCACAAGAAGGCAGAAGCAAGGCGGAAACAAAAAGTGCAACGAATAATCTCATGGTTTAAAAGTTTATTGCGATTCCGTAGTAGACCCCTTTCCCTCCTAAGCCTACTGTACTTGGAATGTAGGCCTGTGGGATGTGCAGTTCACGGATTGGGTTCAACATTTTGTATTCTACCTGCGCTTCGATCCATTTATAGCGAAGGCGGTAACCTGCTGAAAGCGAAGGAGCAATGATTTGACCGCGATTGTAATCTGCGAGAAACCATGTAGGGTCCACCCAGGTATTGGCCGAAGCATTGAGGATATGAGGTCCTTTTTGCCAATAGGCATTGATGCCGGTTTCTGGGTAGAATCGGAACGCGTAATCGCGCGTGCTCATAAATGCCTGACCGCCATAACTCCAAGAAATGCCGGGCTTGAATCCATCTTGCGGGATCCAAGAGCGAACTTGGCCACCCTCGAGCTGAACCGCACCTAAGAGCAAACTTGAAAATTGAATGCCGCCATAATTCGTTCGGGAATCGGACACTCCTTTTGCCGCATAGCCGCCTAAAACAGGGAGAAATCCCTCATTAATCTGCGGGCGGCCTTGGGTAAGCCCAACTTGCCACTGCCCTTGTTCTAATGGCACCACAATCTTTGTGGGCGTACAACTTGCTGCGAGAAAAATCACGGCAAGGCTTAGGATACTTCGTACCATTGTCAATGGTTTATAACTCATTAATAAAGTCTATTGGTATATAGTCTTTGTGGATACTAAAATCGGAACGCAGACTATAAATTTGAGGACGCAAAATACAACCTTACATGGAACAACACGATTGCATCATCGTTGGTTCAGGACCAGCAGGATATACCGCAGCCATTTATGCTGCTAGAGCAGATTTGAAGCCCGTCATGTACATGGGTTTACAACCCGGTGGACAACTAACCACTACCACCGAAGTAGATAACTTCCCCGGCTACCCACAAGGTGTGGACGGTAATGCCATGATGGAAGATCTAAAAAATCAAGCCGAACGTTTTGGAACGGATATCCGTTTTGGATTGGTTACTAAGGCAGAGCTTAACCCTGTAGCCGGTGGCTACCATACCTTGACCATCGACGAAAGCACCCAAGTACAGGCGCGCACCGTAATCATTTCCACTGGCGCTTCGGCGAAATACCTCGGCTTACCTGCCGAAGAGAAATTCATGGGTTTTGGGGTCAGTGCATGTGCCGTTTGTGATGGATTCTTCTACAAGGGTCAGGAGGTTGTTGTGGTTGGTGCTGGAGATACAGCTGCTGAAGAAGCAACCTACCTCGCTAAACTATGTCCTAAAGTCACCATGCTCGTGCGCAGAGGCGAAATGCGCGCATCGAAGGCAATGCAAAACCGAGTAATGGCGACCAAAAACATCACCGTCCTTTGGAATACGGAGACCTTAGACCTTGAAGGAGACGACAAAGGGCTTACGGGTGTTCGAGTAAAAAACAATGAAACCGGCGAGGAGCAAACCATCCCCGCCACTGGATTCTTCGTGGCCATTGGCCACAAACCAAATACGGACATTTTTAAAGGTCAGATTGATATGGATGATACGGGCTATATCAAAACGAAGCCTGATTCAACAGCAACGAATTTCCCAGGGGTTTTCTGTTCCGGGGATGCCCAAGATAAAATCTACCGCCAAGCGGTTACAGCGGCAGGAACCGGATGTATGGCAGCACTCGAAAGTGAGCGTTACCTAGCGGCCTTAGGCCACTAGACCTTCCGTTAACGATTATAACAAACGAACCCCGGCCTTGCGGCCGGGGTTTTCTTTTGCTCGTTGTATCAATGATAATTGTCCTATTGAATCCTATGGATTTAGAATCCAAACAGTCCTTTCGCTACGAAATACGGGATTAAAATGTAGAGAATAACATCTCGCACCAAGTAGAAAACAAAAATGGCTGCAAGGGTTTTCCAACCCAAAGATTTCAAACCTGCCTTGAAGCCCTGTTCACGAAATACCTTAACCGATTTCGAAATAAATGCCGGAGTAATCCTCTCTCTAAATCCCAATGTGATGTGTTTTCGTCATTAACGCTCTGGGCACATCTAAGTTCAAACGTTGGACGATATAAGCCGGATTCTGTACCCTTACGGGCCCTTATCATTTATCTAGTCCTAACCTCACGATTAGGATCCATCTGCCTACCCCTCGTGCAGCAAGCTCTAGACGGGTCGCCTAGTCCCGAAGGAACACGATATACATGACATTTCAGCGTGTGAGGTTTACCATGCCATTTTGATCACCCAAAATGCGGTGGGCTCTTACTCCACCCTTTCACCCTTACCCGAAGGCGGTCTCCTCTCTGTTGCACTAGCTGTCCCTGCAAGCAGGGCCTTCCTGTTAGGAAGCACACTACCCTATGCTGTCCGGACTTTCCTCTTCCTAAGAAGCGATAAGGCTCGTCCAATGTTTAAACTTAAAATGTAAAGAACGGCTGCAAAGTTACTGCGCATTCGCCAGTATTCGAACTTCTGTTGCGCCATATCCACCTTCCGCGAAATCGGCAAAATAGTATTCTACCCCACCCGTTCTTGCGAGCAAATCGTGCACCTCCTGTTGAAGCCGGCCGCTACCTTTCCCATGAATGATCAAAACCTTAGGAATCTTGCGCCTTTTGGCTTCCCGAATGGTATCTGTAGCTTTTTGAATTTGATGATTAAGGATATCATATTTTGTCATCCCATGGGTATTCTCCATGAGTTCATGACTGTGCAGATCAATGGTCAATCTATCCACTTGCTGTGCTGCTGGGGCCGATTCTTTTCTGCCCTTATCCTTCACCACCACCGGGCCTACATCTCCCATCGTCTCTGCTACTAATAGCTCTGAGCATAGGTATTCGTGTTCAAAGCCATAGCTGTCCTCTACCCAAACGCGCTCGCCTTCAATACGCGCAACGCGGCCTTCGCCCGCGGCATCCTTAAACTTAACCTGTAATCCAATTTCTAAATCCATCGCATAAAAAACCCCGGCCAAATGGCCGGGGTCAAAGTTATCGCTTATTGCTATGAAAAATTACTCCACGGTAATGCGTTCTGTAAGAACACCTTCATCCGTTTTAAACGATATAAAGTAAACGCCAGCCGAAGCTTCGCTTAAATCAAATTGATTTTGGTACATGCCATTTACGGTAACCACTTCTGTCGATATTACCTGACCTACCATGTTCACGATGCTAATTTCAACTTCTTTGCTTGCAACCGTTGCAAACTCAACGTTGAACAATCCTCGTGTTGGATTCGGGTAAATACTTAGTGTACCGTTCATGAAGTCTTCATCTACACTGATCTGATTCACATCAAATGTGAACGTCGCTGTATCTGAAGAACATGGACCAAAGGCAATGATAGTTACTGATTCACCAGCCATGTTTGCAGTGAAAGTCACAGTGCCTGAAGTATCATTTGAAGTCGTTCCGTTAGAGAACTCCACATAAATACTATCTGCACCAGAGGTTCCTGCTGTTGACCAGTTCGCAGTCCAATCCGTTGCCGAGATCGTTGCGTTCGCAGTATCCACAGAGATGGCCGCAACCGCATCCGGCTGAGTCATGATCGTAATTGTAGAATCTGCACGCTCACAACCACCAACAGTAACTACCCAGCTGTAGAAGAAGTAGTGGTAGTTTGTCAATGTACCGTTAGTAATGCTCACTTCACCACCTGGTGTAGAAAGTGGGTACGTTGATACCCCGTATTCGCGGTACAAACCACCCGTGGTCGACGCAGTAGCCACCATGCGGTAGTTACCTGGTTGAATTTGAGCGCCTACATATACCTGTTCAGCCGCGTTTCCTGTTGCCGTAGTGGTCAACGTACCTGACCATACCGCAGAGCCTGTTGAAACGTCTTGGATTTGAACAGAAGTCGTACCCGCAGCATTCGGATATAGTGTAACACTATCTAGGTTGAATGCCTTATTTGCTGTGAATACTAACCCTACGGTTCCGTAGTAGTTGTAGTTAGAACCTGCAGTTCCCATAGGACGATCGTTAGCAATCGAAACTTGTGAAGCCTCCGCACTCAACGTCAATGTCGTATCCTGAGTGAATGTGAAGCTGATCGTAGAATCGGCTGCAACCAAACCTAAGGTATCACCTTGAGCGTTAGTCCACATCAAGTTACCATCAGTAGGATGTGCAATACTCAAATCAACGGTTTCTCCGATACATGCGTATTCTGGAGCCACAGGAACAACTTGCTGTGCATCGCTAACATTTACACTGGTAGACACTGTATCGTTGAAGCTACGTCCATCACCTGTAAGTTGCGTGTATGCTACAATAGACATAGGACCACCTACATAGTTACTTACGTATCCAACAGTTACATCATGCGTACCTCCAAATGGAATTGCAAGTCCTGTTAAATTCTGCGTCAAAGTCGAACCTAGTACATCTGCACTGACAGTAACGTCAGTGATGGTATCTGTACCAAGGTTTTTAATTTGTACCGAAATCATCAAACTATCACCACCACATACACCATCGCTTGGCGATAATAACGCTTGGAGTGCAGCATCATCTGCCACTACATCGTATTCATCTGCACCGATATCTACTGTTGTAGAGTTTGCTGATGGACGAACATCACCGTCAAAATCAACGGTAATACCCACCGAGTTATCTCCCGCATCGTTTGCTAATGGACCATAGACATGGAAATCCGTTGAGCTCGCGAAAATTGGATCACCAACTAATGAATTCATGTTTTGCGTTGTGTCGATTGCTTGTAGCGTTGACAAGCTGGTTGCATAGTTCGCCGAACCATCGTAGATGTAAGCGATGTACGTACCTGTCGTGTAATACAAGTTGTAATCGAAGGTCGCAGAGGAATAGTAGCTGTACAATCCATAGGTACCCCCTTGAATGATGTTATTCTTGTAATCAACATTGGCACCGTTGTAGTAATCGTATAAGCCGTATGTTGACCCTACGATAGTATTGTGGTAAACCCCCACTTTCGTACCGTAGTAGACACGCATTCCATAATAACCGTTCTTGAACATGTTATTAGCAATAACACTCTCGACAGTTGCAGCAGAAGATTCGTTCATGTAGTA
>CAYNLA010000011.1:0-32082 GCA_964397915.1 uncultured Polaribacter sp.
CGCATGAACACATTGCCGTGCTTGATGGCGTTCATACGTATGCGGTCCCCCAATAATGCACCACCCGTCTTACGCTTGGAAGGATCGACAGAAACTACTGCCAATCGCTTCTCAGGGAAGTCCATTGTAAATCGGCGCACCAATTCGTCCACCATAGAACTCTTGCCCGCACCCCCTGTTCCGGTAATCCCCAAAATTGGAGTAGCGATCGCTTTCGCTTTGTCAGCAACCGCCAATAACGCGTCGTTATGTACGTCCCCACAATTCTCAGCCGCAGAGATCCATCGCGCAATGATGGGTGCAGAAGCTCCTGATAAATCGTCTAAAGGACAAGGCAAGCTTTCGCCTACGAGAAAATCGGACCGTTCAACCAAATCATTGATCATGCCTTGAAGCCCCATTTTACGGCCATCATCTGGGTGGTAGAGTCTCGTTATACCATACGCATGGAGTTCATCAATCTCTTCTGGCAAGATGGTTCCACCTCCGCCGCCAAAGATTTTAATGTGACCTGCCCCTTTTTCTTGCAATAGGTCATACATGTACTTGAAATACTCAATATGCCCACCTTGGTAAGAGGTCATGGCTATGGCATTGGCATCTTCTTGAATGGCAGTATTTACAACTTCCTCAACGGAACGGTCATGACCTAGATGAATGACTTCACAGCCAGTGCTTTGAATGATGCGACGCATGATGTTAATGGCGGCGTCGTGACCATCAAACAATGATGCTGCGGTAACAATCCGAACCTTGTGCTTTGGTACGTATGGTGCGGGGTTCTCCATAATTCTGTGATGTATTTAGGACCCTAAAGATAATGCAGAATTGGCCAATGAATCCTTTCGTTATCTTTACAGCAAACCCGACAATATGCAACCACTTCGTTCACTCCTTTTTTACGTTCCTATACTCCTGGTTTTCATTGTAGATCCGTCAAGTCAAGACATTGGACTATGGGTCCGATTCACTTCCGCCTCGGCTGCAGCGCTGGTCGGAATCTACCTCTATCGGAATGAAATGAAAAGCGGGTTCACGACCATTTCTTTAATGGCGTTGGCGCTGGTTCTTTCGGTGGTGAAAATTGGTCAGGTATCCGCAGCAAGTGAACTCTATGGATTCGTTGCACGCATGTCCTTCCTTGCGGCATGGATACTCATCGCCAAAGCTGCCTTCGAAAAGAACAAGACCTCTGCCCTTCAAGCCTTGGGGATGGGGAGTCAAATTGCCTTGACCATTGCGACGTTAAGTATACTTCCGTCACTCGCAGAGGCCTACCAAGAAAACAACATTTATTTAGCGAACGGCCCGTTGTTTACTCATAAAAATTATGCAGCAGCGACATTATTAATTTTATTGCCCATGGCTTTCTTGGGAAAATTTGATGGGAAGGCAGGTAAATGGGTTCAAATTTTGTCTATCGCCCTAGCAGGAATTGCAATCTTGCTTTTGCGAACGCGCGGTGTGTGGCTTGGCGGAATCGCAATGTCCGTAGTAGCGACCATTCATTATGTGATTCAAGGAAATACCAAACTTCGAAACCAAGGCTTACTAGCTCTTGGGGTACTCGCAGTGGGAATTGGCGTTGCAATTGCCGCCGGAGGAAGTGAGAAAATATTCAACAGCGACACCATTCAAAGCCGATTGCACTATTGGAATGCCTCGTGGGAAATGTTTATGGACAAACCAATCAGCGGTGTAGGTGGTGGCCAATGGAAAATAGAATATCCAGCCCAAGGCCTCAAGGGTACCAATGAAAGTGTCATGAACGGTGTGACCAACATTCTCCGCCCCCATAATGATGTGCTATGGATGCTGAGTGAAACGGGAATATTCGGAGGTACGCTATTCGTGTTGATTATGGTTTTAGGATTTTGGCAAAGCTTCAAATCGAATGGCAATATCTACATGGCTCTGGTTGTGGTAGGATTCGCCGTTTACGGTTTTGGAGAATTTCCGCTCGAGCGCGCCTCTATGCTCTGGCCCTTAGCCATTGCATTGGGATTTGCATCTACGACCTTAAAGCCGCTCGTGAATAGTCCAACAAATGCCGTAGTTACAGGTGTTCTAATCACCTTCTCACTGGTAGTCAGTGCCAGTCGGATGATGAGTGAGCGCGAAGCAAAGCAATCGCTAGACGGCTATATGACGAGAAACGCACGTCTCATGCAAACCAATGCAGAATCCGCCCAAAGTGTTTTCTTTGAAATGGATATCTACAATAATCCTATGGCCTATTTCGAGGGGCTAGGGATCTTGAGTGCGAGCGGCAATCAACCTACACAGCGTGATGTTAACAAAGCTCAAGAAGCCTTTGAAAATGCGCTTGAAATTCATCCCAATCACATGCTCAGCTTGAACCAATTGGCAAGTATCCATCGAATGAAAGGGGAATTGAACGAAGCTGCAACGCTTTATGATCGTGTTTTAGAAATGAGCCCAAGGAATACAACGGCAGCATTGAAACAAATTGAAGTGAAGCGTTCCATGGGTGATATCTATGGTGCCTTAGATGCCTTGAAAATGATTAGTCCTAAATACAACCCTGCAAATCTCAGTGGATTAGGACCAGAGTCAACCAAAACATTACGTGCTTTCGCGAAACAAAGTGAAGTGCGCCCGAGCATGCGAACATTGCACCAAAACCTTCAAGGCACACCTCCTTCAAAAATGTGGGAAGTATGGACAAAATGGCGTAATCGTTAAATAAAAAATAATTTTTTGCGTATTCTTTTGATTTCTATATAAAAATTATAGATTTACATTATGCAATCGACATTTAATCATACAGCCAATAACATGAACCGCATTTACGTGTGGAAATGGGTTGTTATGGAACAAATTGAAGGCATAAGAAAATAGACAACAACCCATAATTAGAATATTGCTTAGAGCGCCTTCACACGAAGGCGCTCTTTTTTTTTACCCTTGGAATGAAAAACTTCATCAACGTAGTACGTAAATCTGGCCCAATCAAAACTAGAAAGCAGCTTACCGTGAATAACGGAATGACTGACGAAATGGGGAATTTAACCCTTTGGTCGTTGATGGATGAGATGAATAATGTAAGACGTGAGCGAATAGCGGCATTAAAATTGGATAATAACTGGAAGGACCAGCTGCTCAACATGACTGTTAAAATGTATGCCAATGCGGAATTGGGCAATACACTGACCTTCGAGAGTTGTTTCGTTCAGAACGATAAAAAATCAGTAGACCTAAAGGTTTACGTAAGCAAGCATAAAAAAGGTCAACCGGCAAAACGTGTTTGCAAAGCCATATATACTGTTTCCATTCAAAGGAAATAGTCACTCGGGGGATGTAACGAGTGTTTGTGTGAGTGTTAGTGGTTATATCATGTTCATCCCCCACTTTAGGTTCCATACCTCGAACCTAAAAAGCCCGGCGCCAAGCGCCGGGCTTTTGTGTTTTTACGTTAAAAAGATTGCCCGCTCGGCCCTACAAAAGCACGACACAATTTTGAACAAATCGCCCCTTACGATTTAAGAGCCTCAAGTCTATCTGTGATTAATGCAATCTTCGCCTGAGCATCGGCTTGTTTCTTGCGTTCTGAGGCAACTACTGCCTCAGGAGCTCCCGATACAAATCGCTCATTACTCAGTTTCTTTTCTACGCTCTGCAAGAAACCTTGGGTATAATTAAGTTCCTCTTCAAGCTTAGCGATTTCTTCCTCGACATTCACAAATGCATCCGCAGGAATGGTGTAATTGATACCACCTGCTACGAAGCTAAACGCTGACTTTTTAGTTTCATCAACCATCTGAATCGCATCGACATTCGCCAATTTCATGATGAGCGCATCAAATGATGTGTCATGCGAAGTTCCTTTAGGGATCTCAATAGTCAACACTTCCTTAGGTGCAATCCCATTTTCGTTTCTCACGGTTCGAACACCACTAACTACCTCAGCAAAATGTGAATACGACTTTAAAATATTCGTATCCTCTACTTTTAAAGTTGGCCAAGTAGCGAAATTAATGGTCTCGCCTTCCTTACGCTCTGCCAAGTTCTGCCACAATTCCTCCGTAATAAACGGCATGAACGGGTGCATGATTTCTAAAAGCGTATTGAAAATTGATTTGGTCGCTTCCAGTGCCGGTGCGGAAATTCGCTCGCCTTTTGCGGGCTTGACCATTTCGAGGTACCACGAACAGAAATCGTCCCAGACCAACTTATAGGTGGTCATCAACGCTTCTGATAATCTGTATTTATTAAAACTGGATTCTAATTCTATTAAGGCCGCTCCAATGCGATTCCGCATCCAGTTCACACTGAGTGATTCACTTTCGCTCATTTCTTGAGCTCCACTTTCCCACATTCCCACCAAACGGAAAGCATTCCAAACCTTGTTTGCAAAGAAGGATCCTTGCGAACACAAATCCTCGTCGAAGAGTAAGTCATTACCGGCCGGAGCAGTCATTAGCATGCCTACACGAACACCATCCGCACCGTACTTCTCAATAAGGTCTAGTGGATCAGGGCTGTTACCAAGTGATTTTGACATCTTACGGCGCTTCTTATCTCGAACCATGCCCGTGAAGTATACGTCTTTGAACGGACGCTTTCCTTTAAATTCGTAACCCGCCATAATCATGCGAGCGACCCAAAAGAAAATGATGTCCTGCCCAGTGACCAATGTATTGGTTGGGTAGAAATATGCTTCCTCTTCTTTGTTCTCGCTAAAGACACTGTACGGCCACAACCACGAGCTGAACCAAGTATCCATGACATCTTCATCCTGATGTACAGCATCCGTACCTAAGGCTTTGGCTGCCTCTTCTTTGGTTTTACAAACCGCAAAATTGCCTTCTGAATCGTACCAAGCAGGAATACGATGTCCCCACCAAAGTTGACGAGAAACACACCAGTCCTTGATGTTTTCCATCCAATACAGATAGGTCTTCTCCGTGTGCGGAGGGTGTAGTACAATGTCTTTTGATTTCACCCCGTCGATTGCGGGCTGCGCCAAATCAGACATTTTCAAGAACCATTGCATACTCAAACGCGGCTCGATGACGGCATCTGTGCGCTCACTTCGTCCTACTTTATTACGTAAATCTTTTGTTTCAACTAAAAGACCTGCTTCTTCCAATGCCTTTGCCACTTTCTTGCGCGCATCGAAACGATCCAGCCCGGCATATTCACCAGCGTGCTCATTCAAAGACGCATGCTGATCGAAGACATCGATTACCTCAAGGCCATGCTTTTCGCCAAGCATATGATCATTGGTATCATGAGCAGGAGTAACCTTCAAGGCTCCAGTTCCAAATTCAATATCCACATACTCGTCGAAAATGATAGGTACCACTCTGCCCACCAGCGGAACGATCGCATTCTTCCCCTTCAAGTGCTGGTAACGCTCATCGTCAGGATTCACACATACGGCTGTATCTCCAAAAATGGTCTCCGGTCTGGTCGTTGCAACCTGAAGCACCTCATCTGACCCTTCGATCTGGTAGGTCATGTAGTACAATCGACTGTTTTCTTCTTTGTGAATGACCTCTTCGTCCGAAACAGCCGTCAAGGCAACAGGATCCCAATTCACCATGCGCAAACCGCGGTAAATCATTCCCTTTTCATACAAATCAATAAAGACATCAATGACTTGCTCACTGCGCACTTCATCTAAAGTAAATGCCGTACGGTCCCAATCACACGATGCTCCGAGATGACGCAATTGTTTTAGAATAATCCCTCCATATTCGTCGGTCCATTCCCAAGCATGCTTCAAGAAATCTTCACGGCTAAGGTCCGATTTTTTAATACCCTGCTCTCTTAAACGCTTCACCACCTTCGCCTCCGTCGCAATGGACGCGTGGTCCGTTCCGGGCACCCAACAAGCATTCAACCCGAGCATACGGGCACGACGAATCAATACATCCTGAATGGTATTGTTCAACATGTGCCCCATGTGCAAAACACCAGTAACATTCGGCGGAGGAATGACGATGGTATAGGGTTCCTTTTCAGGATCGACCTCAGCATGGAAAAATTTCTTTTCCATCCAATGTTGGTACCACTTTGATTCTATCTCACCGGGGGTGTATTTGCCTATTTCACGCATTACTACTAGGGTTTAATGCGCAAAAATACATTGCTTCGCTCACCCAATTGACATGATGCCTAAGAGATTGTTAAATTCCTTTGAATAGCTCAAGAAGAATCCTACATTTGGTGCTTTAAGATTTAAAGGCTTAAGCAAAATGAAAAAATTATTCCTTACCCTAATCGTTGCTCTATTTGGATTTGCAGCACAAGCTCAAGATCAAACGCAAGATTCAGCAGACGGCGCTAAAATCACCTTTTCTGACAAAGTAATCAACTACGGTAAAATTGAAAAAGGTGCAAATGGAACGCGTGTATTTAAATTTAAGAATGAAGGCACGGAGCCTTTGGTTTTAAATTCTGTTCGTGCTTCCTGTGGATGTACTACCCCGAAATGGACTCGCGAGCCTATTGCTCCTGGTGCAGAAGGCGAAATCCAAGTAAAATATGACACCAATCGCATGGGAAATTTCCACAAAACAGTTACTGTTCAGTCCAATGCGACCAACCAAACTGTGGTCTTGACCATTAAAGGTCAGGTTATGAATCCTGAGGCCCAAGAAACAACTCCTGAGAAAAAAGGCGGAAGCGTAATTGCAAAATAAACTCCCCCCACTTTATTCAGGTATGGATATACCAAGAAAGCCCCGTATTTTTGCGGGGCTTTTGCATTATTAAAAGACCCAAATTATGCCCAAGATTTCGACCAAAGGTGCGGCCATGCCATCGAGCCCCATTCGAAAATTAGTTCCCTTTGCTGAACATGCGGAACGCAATGGTAAGAAGGTATTCTACCTAAACATTGGACAACCTGATATAAAAACCCCTGAAGTAGCACAACAAGCCATAAAGAATGCAGATATCCCGGTTTTGGCGTACAGTCACAGCGCTGGATTCCAGAGTCTGCGCGAAGGATTAGTAAATTACTACCATGGCAAAAATCTTCCTGTGGACCTAGAAGATATCATCGTAACCACAGGAGGATCAGAGGCGTTATTGTTCACCTTTGGATCCGCTATGGACGAGGGAGATGAAGTAATCATACCGGAGCCTTTCTACGCGAATTACAATGGTTTTGCTACCGCAAGCGGAGTCAATGTAGTACCCGTGGAGGCAAGCATTCAAAATGGGTTTGCGCTCCCACCGATTGAAGCATTTGAAAAGGCAATTACCCCAAAAACAAAAGGTATTTTAATCTGTAATCCTGGTAATCCAACAGGATACTTGTACAGCAAGGATGAACTCAATAAGCTCAAAGAAATCGTTATTAAGCATGACCTATTTCTCATTGCTGATGAGGTATATCGCGAGTTTACATACGACGGAGCCGAACATCATAGTGTGCTGAGCATGGGAGGCCTGGAAGAGCACGCCATCGTTGTGGACAGCTTTTCAAAGCGTTACAGCATGTGTGGGGCACGCATTGGTTGTTTAGTGAGTAAGAATAAGGCGTTCATGGCAGCCGCAATGAAGTTTGCTCAAGCCCGTCTGTCCCCTCCCACCTATGCACAAATCGCAAGTGAAGCTGCGCTCCAAACACCGCAGTCCTACTTTGATGAAGTAAACGCAGAATATCTAGAACGTAGAAATGTATTGGTTGATGGCCTCAATAGTATAGATGGAGTTTTTTGTCCAAAGCCTAAGGGCGCTTTTTACGCTGTAGCAGAGTTTCCTGTGAAGAGTGCAGAGCATTTTGCAGAATGGCTTCTCAGCGAGTACGACTTCAACGGTCAAACACTAATGATGGCACCAGCGGCAGGCTTCTATGCAAAAAGAGAACTGGGAGAAAAACAAGCAAGATTGGCCTATGTATTAAACATTGATGATCTAAAAGCTTGCATTGAAATTTTACGGGAAGCACTGAAAGTATACCCTGGAAGAACCAATTAATCGATTGTGATCGTACAAATCAATAAAAGCCTCAAAACCTTGAACACCTTTGGCATAGACCAACAGGCGGAACGCCTTATTTGGGCGCAAAGCAAGAATGAGGTGTTGGACTACCTCAGTCACCATGGTGCGCCGGCATTGGTGCTTGGCGGAGGCTCCAACATGCTTTTGACGAAAGACGTGCAGGGTGATGTTCTTAAAATAGACATCCAAGGACGTGAAGTCATTTTTGAAAACGACGAAGTGGTTCATCTTCGACTAGGTGCAGGGGAAAATTGGCATGAAATAGTATTGTGGTCCCTAAGCCAAGGATTTGGAGGAATGGAAAATCTAAGTTTAATCCCGGGCAACTGCGGGACTGCTCCAGTGCAGAATATTGGTGCTTACGGAGTCGAACTAAAAGATATCCTTCTAAATGTGGAGGGCGTTCAACTGGAACCAGCACAAACCTTCGAGTTGGATGCTGAGGGCTGTCAATTTGGATACCGCGATAGTATCTTTAAGAACCTTTGGAAGGGAAAGGCCATCATCACTCACATTACAGTCGTCCTCACCAAGGTCAATCATAAACTCCACATGGAATACGGCGCCATTAAATCTGAACTCGACGCAGCCAATATAGATGCACCTACTCCCCGAGATATAAGCGATGCCGTAATTAAAATCCGCCAAAGCAAGTTGCCAGATCCGGCAGTCTTAGGAAATTCCGGATCCTTCTTTAAAAATCCAATTGTAAGCGAAGAAACAGCAAAATCCCTACTCGAAAAATATGAGGACATGCCTACCTATTCAGTCAAAGGGGGCATGAAGCTCGCCGCAGGTTGGCTAATCGAGAAAGCCGGCTGGAAAGGATTTCGAAGAGGTGATGCAGGTGTTCATGAAAAACAGGCATTAGTGTTAGTGAATTATGGAAATGCCACCGGCGATGACGTGCTCACATTGGCTAAAGACATCATTGCAGATGTTGCAGAGAAATATGACGTACAACTTCAAGCAGAAGTGAACTTGATCTAGATGAAAAAGACCGTAGCCTTCCATACGCTTGGATGCAAATTAAACTTTGCAGAGACATCGACGATCGCAAAAGAAATGGTCGAAGCTGGTTTTGAGAAGGTTGAATTTAGTGCGGCTGCGGATGTCTACATTATTAACACGTGTTCCGTAACTGAGAATGCAGATCGAGAAACACGCAACATCATTGGTCGTGCATTGCGCGCCAATCCTGATGGATTTATTGTCATTGTAGGATGTTACGCGCAGTTAAAACCTGAACAAATCATGGAACTTCCAGGGGTTGACTTGGTTTTAGGCGCCACAGAAAAGTTCAATGTACTTCAATTCCTTGGGGCACTTGAAAAAACCGATGGATTGGCCCAAGTACATAGCTGCGAAATTGAAGATGCTAATGCATTCGTCTCGAGCTATAGCGCTGGAGACCGCACGCGTGCCTTCTTGAAAGTTCAAGACGGATGTGATTACAAATGCACCTATTGCACCATTCCATTAGCCCGAGGCATCTCTCGAAGCGACACTCTAGAAAATGTAGTGGCTAAAGCCAACGAAATTGCAGCGCAAGGCATTCCAGAGATTGTTTTGACTGGAGTTAATGTGGGAGATTATGGAAAAGGTGAATTCGGTAATAAGAAGCACGAGAACACATTTTTAGAGTTGGTACAGGCTCTTGACCGCGAAGTACCCGTTCAACGTATGCGTATTTCTTCGATTGAGCCTAATCTGCTCAGGGATGAAATCATCGCTTTTACGGCCTCAAGTAAAAAGTTCGTGCCGCATTTCCACATCCCTCTACAAAGCGGAAGCGACGATGTACTCAAGAAAATGAAGCGTCGGTATATGACTGCCCTTTACACAAAGCGTGTTCATGCTATTAAAGCTGCGAATGAAGATACCTGCATTGGCGTCGATGTCATTGTCGGATTCCCTGGGGAAACAAATGCCCATTTTACAGAGACCTACAACTTTCTGAATTCACTGGATATTAGCTACCTGCATGTTTTTACCTATAGCGAACGTGAGAATACTGCCGCTGCAGAAATGGAAAATGCAATTCCTATTCCCGAGCGCAAGAGAAGGAATAAAATGCTCCGAATTCTAAGTGAAAAGAAAAAAAGAGCTTTCTATGAAAGTCAACTCGGAAAGGTCCGCCCAGTACTGTTTGAGGCGGAAAACCGAGAAGGCTACATGTTCGGTTACACGGACAATTATGTTCGCGTCAAAACCTATTGGAACCCCGAACTCGCAAACACCACTAAATCATTGAAATTAAATGACATAGGTACGGATGGAATTGTTACCTTAGAGATTCCTAAACACGCCACACATGTCACTGATTTTTCTAGAATTTAGACCGCTATGCAGCGAGCGAGAGTTCTCCAGGTACTGGAGCAGCTTGCGAAAGCGTCATCAGAAAGAAGGCCTTATTGTGCAAAGTGATTTGTTCAAAGTAAGAGAAGGCCTTTACCTGGGCCAAGTCGAATTCAACGACACACAACGCCAAAATGTATTATCCTACTACGACTCAAAGGACGAACACTCCGATGCCTTGCAAGGTATGTGCAAGAGCATTCGAATGATTTATACTGCGACAAGAGTTTTATGATTGAGCTGCCCCTACTAATCACAAAAGTCGAAGCTATTGCCCGTTCTGCGGGTGCTTTCCTAAGACAAGAACAAAAGAATTTTTCTCAAGACCGCGTTTCATTAAAGAGTTTAAATGCGCTAGTTAGCGACGTTGATAAGAACACGGAAAAACAATTGGTTCTGGATTTGAGAGCGCTCCTTCCAGAGGCGGGATTTCTCACAGAGGAAGGCACCACAAGACAAGCTACTTCGGATGAATACTATTGGGTCATTGACCCATTGGACGGCACCACGAATTTCGTGCATGGCCTTCCCATATACAGCGTTAGTATCGCCCTAATGCACAACGATGAACCTATTTTAGGTGTGGTATATGAGGTGGGGATGGACGAATGTTTTTCAGCTTATAAAGATGGAGGCGCAACCCTAAATGGTAAGAAAATCACTACTTCTTCAACCTCGAATCTTTCCGAAGCACTCTTAGCTACGGGATTTCCTTACTATGATTTTTCCGGGGTAGATGGGTTTCAAGAGACCTTAGCCTATTTTTATCCAAGAACACGTGGAATCCGAAGAATAGGTACAGCGGCCGTTGATCTGGCCTATACCGCATGCGGTAGATTCGAAGCTTATTTCGAATACGGGTTAAGCCCTTGGGATGTTGCCGCAGGCATACTACTGGTTAGAGAAGCTGGGGGCCAAGTATGTGATTACCAAGGAGGAAACGCACCTATAGATTCAAAAAGCATTATTGCATCGAACAATGGGGTCTTTGGGGATGTTCTCAAAGTGATACAATCAACAATGGGCAATGGCTAAACCTCGTGTTTGGGTGCTTCCAGGAATGGGAGCCGATTCTCGAATTTTCAGAGCATTTTCTTTTCCTTGGCAAGCAACCTACCTAGAGTGGATTATGCCGAAGGAGGGAGAAACTTTGTCTTGCTATGCTGACCGCCTACTAGACCGCTACCCCATTCAAGAACATGACATTCTTTTCGGATACAGTTTTGGGGGGATTATCGCCCAAGATTGGGCAAGCCGCAATCAAGTTCAACGGGTGGTCCTATTAAACTCTGTTCACTTTTCGAGCCCTATAAGACCATTATTTCATAGGATTGCAAAGACAGGTTTACTCAAATGGGCGCCTAATGGATCCGTTCGGAACTTTATATTTTTCATGGCACGGCTCAATAGCAAGTCCAAACCTTCGATAGATCATGTATTGGAAATGATGGAGCAGTTTCCCTGCAGCTATTACCGCTGGGTCTTACGTGCTGTTCTCGATTGGGAAAGGAAGAGCCCCTTATGTCCAGTAGATAGTATTCGTGGTGATCAAGACGTCGTTTTTCCGTTCGAGAACAAAAATGCACAGCACGATTGGGTCCTTAAAGGGGCTACTCATTTGAGCTTTCAAACGCACACGGGAGAAATCGCAAAGTTGTTGAAAGAAGGGGTAGATCCTTTACTTTCCTAAACTTATCCGTGTATTTTTGAATACATGAAATTCATACCAACCTCCATACAAGATCTTTTTGAAATAGAACCCGCCGTCTTTGGTGATCACCGCGGGTATTTTTTTGAAAGCTATAACGACGACCACTTCAAAAATCAAGGCATAAAAGCAGATTTTGTGCAAGACAACGAAAGTTTTTCTAATGCTGGCGTAGTACGCGGACTGCATTTTCAAGCTCCACCAAAGGCCCAAGGTAAATTGGTGCGCGTTCAAAGAGGCAGCGTTCTGGATGTTGCCGTTGATATTCGCGTTGGATCGCCTACCTATGGCAAACACCATAGTGTCATACTTTCAGGAGAAAACAAGAAAATGCTTTGGATTCCACCTGGCTTTGCACACGGGTTTGCAACATTGGAAGACCATACGGTATTTCTGTACAAATGCACGGATACCTACAGCCCAGAACATGAAGGCTCGATTCAATGGAATGATGAAGACCTTGGCATTGATTGGGGGATACAACAACCGCAATTGAGTGCAAAAGATGCAACAAGTCCTGCGTTTGGAACATTTAACTCCCCGTTCATCTATGAAAAATAAAATCTTTGGCATTATTTCTTTCGGGGCACTGTTTGTTTCGGGAAGTTTGCTCATTGCCTCGAAAAGTGATACTCCAAATCCAATAGAGGTAAAACCAAGCACGGTAAAGCCGTTCGAGGTTCCCCAACAACTTAGTTTTTGTGATGAGGTTCTTCCACTTGATCGGTTAGACGTTCAAGAGAAACTGGATCGAGAAATTCTAGTTAATTCCTATTGGCAGAGCAACAATCTTCTGATGCTAAAGCGCTCCACCAAGTACTTCCCTATTATTGAACCGATTTTAGAAAAGCATGGCATACCCTCAGACTTCAAGTACCTCGCATTAATTGAAAGCGGACTACAAAATGTCGTCAGTCCTGCCGGCGCTGCGGGCTATTGGCAAATCATGAAAAGTACTGGGAGAGAAAACGGGCTCATCGTAGGCAGCGAAATAGACGAACGGTATCATATTATTAAGTCCACTGAAGTTGCATGTGCTTATTTAAACGAAGCCTATGAACGCTTTGGTAATTGGACCCTAGCGGCGGCCTCCTATAACATGGGCATGGCGGGCACGGATCGAAAACTTACTGAACAGCGTGTTTCTTCCTACTACGATTTACTTTTGAACTCTGAAACTGCGCGTTACGTTTACCGTATCGCTGCTGTGAAGCACATACACGAAAACCTAGAATACTTCGGTTACGTTTTTCATGAAGACTACGGTTATGCTCTTCCGGAATTCGACACACTACAAGTGAGTGGTCCTGTAAACAGTTGGATTGATTGGGCGTTAGACCATGGTACAACTTACAATACGTTGCGAGAGTATAATCCTTGGATTCGCGACGATCATTGGACTTCCAATGCGGAAGGCCAGACTTTAACCATTTGGTTACCCAAAAAATAATGAGCGAAAACATTGAGGTTTTTGGAGCACGTTCCCACAATTTAAGGAACATTGATGTTGCCATACCACGTAACTCGTTGGTGGTAATCACCGGCTTAAGTGGTTCAGGAAAAAGTTCTTTGGCCTTCAACACGATTTATGCGGAAGGTCAGCGTCGCTATATGGAGACCTTTAGCGCATATGCGCGTCAGTTCCTAGGCAATATGGAGCGTCCAGATGTTGACAAGATTGAAGGTCTATCTCCGGTAATTGCAATTGAACAAAAAACGACTTCCAGAAATCCGAGGTCAACGGTTGGCACGGTCACGGAATTGAGTGATTTTTTGCGCCTTCTGTATGCTCGAACTTCAACGGCTTATTCCTACAAGACGGGTGAGCCAATGATCAGTTATACAGATGCCCAGATTGTATCCTTGATTTCTGAACGATTTAATGGCAAACGCATCGCCGTACTTGCACCCGTTGTGCGTGCTAGAAAGGGCCATTACCGTGAACTTTTTGATCAAATCATACGCATGGGCTTTATTAGAGCCCGTGTGGACGGCAAAGTGGTAGAAGTCAGCAGCGGTTACCGATTGGACCGTTATAAGACACATGATATTGAGATTGTTGTCGATAGAATCGTAGTTGCTGCAACAGCTGAAGGAAGAATCGCTCAAAGCGTAGAGACCGCAATGAATCATGGGAAGGGAACAATAGCCGTATTGGACCTCGACACAGATGAATTGGCATATTTTTCGCGTCAGCTCATGTGTCCATCCACCGGCATTGCATACCAAGAACCTGAGCCAAACACCTTTTCCTTCAATAGCCCTAAAGGGGCCTGTCCACGCTGTGATGGTTTGGGCACCACGAAAGAGGTCAACTTGAGTAAAATCATTCCTGACACTTCAAAGAGCATTCGTAAAGGCGGAATTGTTCCTATCGGAGAATACAAAAAGAACTGGATGTTCAACCAGCTCGAGATCATTGCACTGAAGCATGGCTTTACCTTGGATTCGGCCATATCCGAAATACCAGATGCAGCAATGGAAATCATTTTGCAAGGATCTCATGAGGTCATGACGGTGGAACATAAGGCCATTGGGGTGACCAAGGAATACAAACTGAACTTTGAGGGCATCATTAGCTTCATCGAAAATCAGAGTAAGGAAGTAAAGAGCCGCTCCATCCAACGCTGGGCAGACGAATACATGGACGATGTCGTTTGTAGCAAGTGTAGCGGGGCCCGATTGCGAAAAGAGAGCCTCCACTTTAAGATTAACGGCAAGAGCATCTCTGATATCAGTACGCAGAGCTTAGAGTCATTTCGAGAGTGGATTAACAATTTGCAAAATGCATATTCCGACAAGGAATGGATCATAGCAGAGGAAATTGTGAAAGAATTAAAGGCGCGCAGCCAATTCCTTTTAGACGTTGGCTTGGGCTATTTAAATCTGAATCGAAGTGCACGCAGTTTGAGTGGCGGAGAAGCACAGCGCATCAGACTTGCAACGCAGATTGGCTCGCAATTGGTCAATGTATTGTACATCTTAGATGAGCCTTCAATTGGTTTACATCAAAGAGACAATGCTCGACTCATCAGATCCTTGCAACAACTCAGAGACATCGGAAACAGTGTTTTAGTTGTGGAGCATGATAAGGAAATGATTGAAACCGCAGATTATATCCTAGATATTGGACCCAAGGCGGGACTCCATGGTGGAGCAATTGTTGCCCAAGGAGATTTGACGGCAATTAAATCATCCAACAGCATAACGGCGCAATACCTGAACGGAACAAAATCCATTGCTGTACCTGCTAATCGACGAAAATCAACGGGTAGCATCCGCCTTTATGGCGCATCCGGCAACAACTTACAGAATGTTGATTTGGAAATTCCATTAGGTGTTTTAACCTGCATCACAGGGGTCAGCGGAAGTGGAAAATCGACATTGATCAACGGAACCCTCTACCCTATTCTCAACGCGGCTATTTTCAGAGCACTCGACAAACCGCAACCTTATGAACGGATTGAAGGTATCGAGCAAATCGACAAAATCATTGATATCGATCAGAGTCCTATTGGCCGAACGCCACGCTCTAATCCTGCGACGTATACCGGTGTTTGGTCAGAAATACGTCAACTCTTTGCGGGGCTTCCAGAAAGCAAGGTTCGTGGTTATAAGCCTGGACGATTCTCGTTCAATGTAAAAGGTGGACGTTGTGAAACTTGTGAAGGTGCTGGATTGCGAACCATTGAAATGAACTTCCTCCCGGATGTTTATGTGCATTGTGAAACTTGCCAAGGCAAGCGTTTTAATCGTGAAACGCTCGAGGTGCGTTATAAAGGAAAAAGTATATCAGATGTGCTCGACATGAGTATTGAAGATGCCCTAGACTTCTTTGATCTCGTTCCGAAAATCAATATTAAGTTGAAGACTTTAGTTGATGTTGGCTTGGGCTATATCCGATTAGGTCAACCCAGTACAACTTTAAGTGGCGGTGAAGCGCAACGCGTTAAATTGGCCACCGAGTTGAGTAAGAAAGATACTGGGAATACGTTATATATTTTAGATGAGCCCACAACGGGACTGCATTTCGAGGATGTACGCGTATTAATGGAGGTCGTTCAGCGCTTGGTGAACCACGGGAATAGTGTGATCATTATCGAGCACAATATGGACGTAATTAAACAGGCCGACCACATCGTTGATTTAGGTCCTGAAGGTGGCTCAGGAGGCGGTAGAATCGTCGCAGCGGGCACACCTGAGGAAGTTGTTGAAATTGCAGAAAGCATAACCGGACAATTCCTTAAATTGGAGTTATAACCTAAATCACATCTTTATGAATCATCAACCGCGTAAATCCTGGACTGAAATCCAAAGCGATAATAGCTGGGGGTTGTTTAAGGTAATGGCCGAGTTCGTTCACGGCTATGAAAACCTCAGCCGTATTGGTCCGAGTGTAAGCATCTTTGGAAGTGCACGCACGGATAAAACTGAGCCGCACTTTTTGGCGGCCGCCGAAGAAATCGCATTTCAATTGGCCCAACGAGGTTTTGGTGTTATCACAGGTGGCGGACCCGGCATTATGGAGGCCGCAAACAGGGGCGCCCAGAAAGGAAAAGGACCTTCAGTTGGCTTGAACATAGATCTCCCCTTCGAACAAAGTTCGAACCCATTCATCGACCACGATAAAAATTTGAATTTTGATTACTTCTTTGCTCGAAAAGTGATGTTTATCAAATACAGCCAAGCCTTCGTAGTGATGCCCGGCGGATTTGGTACACTTGATGAGCTGTTCGAGGCTGTAACCTTGATTCAAACGGGTAAAATCGACCGATTCCCTATGATTCTAGTAGGCAAAGATTTCTGGGCTGGACTCAAAGATTGGGTGGAAAACACACTCAAAGCAACGGGCAAGATCTCACCCGATGATACCGACCTATTGCATCTCGTAGATACACCGGAAGAGGTTATCGAAATCATTGAAGATTTCTACCACGAAAAGGGCTATACCACCAACTTCTAGGGAAGAAGGATTAGCGGGAATTTTCTGTTTTGGTAGGAATGATCCAAAGAGATGATGTAATGTCCGCTCGGAAGTGAAGGCAACTCTATCCAATTTTCTTGGGCTGTACCGCTGTACACCGGCATTCCTGCGGTGTTGTATAACGTAAATGAAGCATTTGGCGCTCCATTTAATTGGAATGTACCATGGGATGGATTAGGCTGAATGACAATTGGTGCTTGGGCTTCTTCCCCTACACTTATGTTGTTCACATTCAACAAGGCCACTCTAATGGTATCAAATTGTCCACCAAGCCAATTATAGGGTTGTTTGTGTGTCACAAAACCGGCCAGACTTACACTGAGTGAATCCAATCCTTGCATAGGCGTACCCACATCTACAAGACCGTCAATACTGCTGGTGTAGCTCATTGATAGCCTGTCGAATTCTATGGTTGCGTTGCTCAACGGTCCTTTGGTAATACTATCATAGACGACCACATGAACGCGCGATGCTTCGACATATTCAGGATCAAGAACCCAAAGGCCTTCTTCAATATCAGAACAAATCAACAGGCCTGATTCGAAATACGGATATGCGCCCCAATTGCCATAAAACCCACCTCCGGAAAAACTTGGTGATGTATCGAAATACCCCACCTCAACCATTAGTTCAGGGTATTTAGCATCGACAATTTGAACGCCGGATGTGTAATACGAAGTCACTACCCATTGGCCTAGGACATGTGCGTTGTGCGGGATCACTCCTGAATCCAAAGATGATTGAATACGATCGACCTCTGTAATGTTGTTCAAATCGCTAACATCATATGCACTTAAAAAGGCTCCTCCGACTTCATCTGTACAGAAGAGCGTGTTATTATCATCACTGATCCACGTATTGTGCGTAAAAGCATTCGGTGTTCCGTGGGTTGCTAATGTTTGTGCCGAATCCTTTTGCGAGACATCCACCACAACAAACTTACCCGCATAGACGGCGGATCCCCATAGCGTATCTCCACGTACCATACCGTCGTGGAAATAGTAATCATCATAGATACCCACAACACTTGGGTTCCAAGGATCACTGGCAACATCTAAAATTAAAGCACCCCCATTGGCAATATTGGCCCCGAACAGATAGCAGTACCCGTTCTCATCAATGTATAAGTTATGCGCCGTTTTCAAGGTGTCCCAAACTCCTGCAGGATATTCGAAGGGAATATTCATGTTTTTCCAGGTTGGATTGGGGTTGTTCACACTATCCATGTCGATAATCAGTATTCCGTGGGATGGAATCTGATTCCATGAAAAGGGACTATCGTGTGTAACGTAGGCGTAGTGTCCCCAAGTTTTCAGATCCCTCCAGATGCTGTAAGGGCCTTGCACGAATTGCTTCTTTACCGGTGCCGTAGGTGTGCTGACATCAACAATACTCACTCCTCCAGTGGTGCCAACTAAGGCATATTCAATACCTGTAATCGAATCCGTATATCCCCAGATATCATTATTGTCATTTAAGTAGGTTAGATGACTCTTCTGAGTAATGTTAAAACTGTTTTGCGCAACGGCTCCAACCGAAAGGACAAAACTGAAGATTAGGAGGCAGTGTTTCATTCTAGAAATCTAAGGTGATTTGGGGAGCCTGATCATCGGCATCATAGGATCCCTTCCGAGGTTCCTCTGTGATTTCAGGCTTTTCTACTACTTTTTCTTGACCGTCGGCAGGTTTACTTTCAGAAGATTCAACGGAAATCTCTTTTTCCTCTACACCATCCGGTTGATGCTCTTGCACTGGGCCGTCTGGCGTTATTTCAGGAAGTTCATCCACTTCCACTTCAGGCTCTTCCAATGGCTCCAATCCGACAACCTTATTTAGCGTATCCGAAGTCAATTGATTCCCTTTAGCCTTGATTCCTTTAACCGAAATAAACTCGCTCAGCAATACCTCCTCTGGCTCTTTCTCAACACCCTTCTGTTTGCGGTATACCATTTCAATTCTCGGTAATGACGCATTGCTTAGGAATACCAATTCACTTTTAGGATGCGCAGTGATGATGTTTTCTTCTTTATCTCCTCCTTCCCAAAGGAAGCGCTTTACGAAATAACGGTCTTTCTCTCCATCAAAATAAACGGCACTAATTGGGCGCTCCTCCAGCTTTTCCAAATAAAGCATATCCGGATCAAAATGAAGGGTTAATTCCGGAACTACCACTTTCAGCGTTCCATTTTTATCTCCTATGAGTATGCGGTCTTCTCCTTTGAATGAGCCTAATAATCGGCCCCGGCCATCACTATTGAGTCGTTGCACAGTAGTATCAAACCATACCTTTCTTGCCTCCAGCGTACTTTCTCCTCGTTCTTTTAATTCGATACGCTTTACAGAGAACTTCGTTGCAATATTTCCTTTCGAAGCGCGCCCTTTCACTGCGATATCCGCAAAATCGAGATCGAACTTCAGTTTTTTCAACTTGGCCAATTGACGTAGCATCACAGTTACCACCTCTGCTTCACCGTTTGGATTTGCTGTGAAATAAAGTAATTGAGACCCTTTTGAACCTTGGGTGATGTCGTATTCACGATCGCGTGTTATGCTTGTTACGCTGAAGCGTTTCACATAACTCACCTTGCTCGCTCCGTCCAAATAAATCACATTGTAGACGGTACGCTCATCCCCCTTCTTCCAGACGGCAACATACTCGATGTCCTTTCCAAAAAAGGCTTTGTCTTTAACCTTGCTAACGCTGAATTTCCCGTCTTTTCTTATGACAATAATGTCATCTATATCGGAACAATCGCATACATATTCGTCGCGCTTCATGCCGTATCCAACGAAGCCTTCTTCGCGGTTCACGTATAGTTTTTGATTACGAATAACCACCTTAGCAGCTTCGACACTGTCGAATGTTGCTATTTCTGTTTTGCGCTCGCGGCCCTTGCCAAATCGCTCCTTAAGATCTTTGAAATAATTGATCGCAAAATCCGTTAGATGCGCTAAATCATGTTTTACCGCCTCGATTTTACCTTCAAGTTCGAGAATCTTATCGTTGGCTTTATCACTATCGAATTTAGAGATGCGCTTGATTTTTATCTCTGTCAAACGTGCAATATCCTCATCCGTTACCTCACGCATTAAATGCTGGATATGGGGCGATAGTCCTTTTCGGATAAACTCGATGACTTGCTCCCAGGTCTCGGCCTCTTCAATGTCTCGATAAATCTTATTCTCAATGAAAATGCGCTCCAGGGAGGCAAAATGCCATTGCTCCTGCAGTTCAGAAAGACGGATTTCAAGTTCAGCTTTTAATATACCCTTTGTCGCCTCTGTACTTCTCCTCAAGACTTCACGAACACCAATAAACAAAGGAGTATCTTCATGGATACTACATGCAAGAGGCGCAATACTTACCTCACAATTGGTGAATGCATATAGGGCATCTATGGTCTTATCCGGACTAATACCCGGAGGAAGGTGGATGAGAATCTCTACATTCTCCGCCGTGTTATCCTCAATTTTTTTGATTTTGATTTTGCCCTTGTCATTGGCTTTCAAAACACTATCAATAAGGCTTGAGGTTGTGGTGCTAAAGGGGATCTCAGTGATGACCAAGGTACTTTTATCCAATTGTGAAATCCGTGCACGAACGCGAACGCGAGAACCACGCTCGCCATCATTATAGTTCGTAAAGTCGGCTATACCTCCGGTCGGAAAATCCGGTAAAATTTTAAAACTCTTTTCTTGCAGAACCTTGATGGACGCATCGATCAACTCGATAAAGTTGTGCGGTAGAATCTTGGTACTCAGACCAACAGCAATACCCTCCACTCCCATAGCAAGAAGCATTGGGAACTTCATGGGCAAGTGCAATGGCTCATTCGCTCGCCCATCATAACTTAACTGCCAAGTAGTCACTTTTGGGCTATAGGCTACGTGAAGCGCAAACTTTGTAAGTCTTGCTTCAATATAACGTGGGGCAGCCGCCCCGTCGCCTGTTAGAATGTTCCCCCAGTTTCCTTGACAATCAATCAGTAGGTCTTTTTGACCCATCTGAACCAATGCATCACCGATGGATGCATCACCGTGCGGGTGAAAACGCATGGTCTGACCGATGATGTTTGCCACTTTGTGATAGCGACCATCGTCCATATCTTTCATCGCATGAAGAAGACGGCGTTGCACAGGTTTGAGGCCATCATTCAAGGCAGGAACAGCGCGCTCGAGAATAACATAGGAAGCATAATCAAGGAAATAATCCTCGTACATGCCGCTTACCTTAGTAATTCGAGTTACCCCATCCTCTTGGACTTCCCCTTGAGTTAATTCCGGATCGAAATCTTCGTTGTTTTGAATATCGTCGCTCATCAGTTCAGTAATTCCTCTTCAAGGTTTTTTTCTACACGTAAGTTGTCTATGATAAATTCTTGACGCTTTGGTGTGTTTTTTCCCATGTAGAATTCCAACAAATCGTCGGATGTATAATCTTTACTAATCATCACTGGCTCCAAACGGATATCGGCACCGATGAAGTATTTGAACTCATCCGGTGAAATCTCACCTAATCCTTTGAATCGCGTGATCTCTGGTTTGGGGCCTAATGATGAAATGGCATTGTTCTTTTCATCCGTCGTGTAGCAATAACGTGTCTCTTTCTTGTTGCGAACCCTAAACAATGGGGTCTGCAAAATGTACAAATGACCTTCGCGGACGAGCTCCGGGAAGAATTGTAAGAAGAAAGTAATCAAGAGGAGTCGAATGTGCATACCGTCTACATCGGCATCCGTTGCAATGACAACATTGTTGTATCGCAAATCATCCAAACCGTCCTCAATGTTTAACGCGGCTTGCAATAAATTGAATTCCTCATTTTCGTACACCACTTTCTTGCTCAACCCATAGCTGTTCAGGGGCTTTCCTTTTAGAGAAAACACGGCCTGCGTATTGACGTCCCGGCTTTTGGTAATGGAACCAGAAGCACTATCACCCTCGGTGATAAACAACGTGGTTTCTAGTCTTCGGTCTTCTTTACCTGGCTTAGCATCGTTCAAATGCGCACGGCAATCGCGTAGTTTCTTATTGTGTAAAGAAGCCTTCTTCGCTCGCTCACGAGCCAATTTTCTAATTCCTTGTAAATCCTTACGCTCGCGTTCCGCTCGCTGAATTTTCTTGAGTATCACATCCGCAACCTGAGGATTTCTATGCAAGAAATTATCCAGGTGTTCTTTCAAAAAGTTTCCTACGAAGGTCCTTACATGAACCTCTCCAGGAGCCATCTCTAAGGAGCCTAATTTCGTTTTGGTCTGCGATTCAAAAACCGGCTCGATGACCTTGATTGAAATTGCTGCAATAACACAAGCACGGACATCGGCCGCATCGAAATTCTTATTGTAAAAATCCCTTATGACGTTGACTATGGCTTCTCGGAGGGCGTTTTGATGCGTTCCTCCTTGCGTGGTGTGTTGACCATTGACGAAACTATAATATTGCTCCCCTTGCATACGTTCATTGTGCGTCAAGGCGACTTCAATATCCTCTGCTTTCAGATGAATGATGTCATGAAGTGTATTCCCATCGAGGTTATCTTGGAGCAAGTCTTTCAAACCATTCTCAGAATAGAACTTCTCGCCGTTTAAATAGAGCGTTAATCCAGGATTTAAGTAGGCATAGTTCCACATCATCTTTTCTACATATTCGATCATGAATCTGTAGTTGTGGAAAATATTTGGATCTGGTCGGAACGATATTTTTGTTCCCTTGCGCTGGCTGCTCTCCTCTATGGCATCATCTTCTGTGAGCTTACCGTATTCGAATTTCGCGCGTTTTGTTTTTCCATCGCGATACGCTTGGACAATGAATTCAGTACTAAGGGCATTTACAGCTTTGGCACCGACACCGTTAAGCCCGACTGATTTCTTAAACGCTTTGCTATCGTATTTCGCTCCGGTGTTGATTTTTGAAACCACATCAACCACCTTTCCTAGAGGAATACCGCGGCCATAATCTCGGACAATGACTTGGCCGTCTTGAATTTTGACTTCAATGGTTTTACCTGCGCCCATGACAAACTCATCGATCGAGTTGTCCATGACCTCCTTGAGAAGGATATAGATCCCATCGTCAGGGCTCTTACCATCCCCAAGTTTTCCAATGTACATCCCAGGGCGGAGACGGATGTGCTCATCCCACTCTAAGGACCGTATGTTGTCTTCGGTATATTGTGCCTCTTGTGCCATAAAATATCTAGGAATTCAAAGAACCCTAATTTATGAAGAGACGCCTTATTCTACGCGGTGTAAAGCGTGAATCTATACACAGGTTTTACACATTGAAACGGAAGTGCATAACGTCGCCATCGGCTACGATATACTCCTTGCCTTCAACGCGCATCTTACCTGCTTCTTTTACAGCGTTTTCGCTGCCTAATTGATCATAATCTGAATAACTAATGACCTCAGCACGAATGAATCCCTTTTCAAAATCGCTGTGAATAACTCCAGCTGCTTGTGGTGCCGTCATGCCCTTTTTTATGGTCCATGCACGCACTTCTTTTACCCCTGCCGTAAAGTAGGTCTGAAGGTTTAAAAGCTCATATGCAGCACGGATTACTCGATTCACTCCGGCATCTTCAAGCCCCAGCTCTTCTAAGAACATTTGCTTTTCATCGTAAGTCTCTAGTTCTGCAATGTCCGATTCTGTGCTTACCGCAATGTGTATACATCCCGCGCCTTCAGCTGCCGCCATAGCGCGCACCGCTTCAACATGAGCGTTTCCATTTTTAGCGGAGGCTTCATCAACATTGCACAAGTACAACACAGGTTTATCGGTGAGTAATTGCATTTCTTTGATCAGCACTTCCTCACGGTCATTCTCGCGGGCAAATCCACGAACATTTCTGCCCTCCATTACGTACTGAAGCAAACGCTCTAAAGACGTTACATTCAGTTTTGCCTCTTTTTCGCCACTTTTCGACATCTTTTTGGCCTTTTCAAGACGTTTTTCGATGGTTTCGAGGTCTTTTAGCTGCAATTCCGTATCAATGGTTTCTTTATCGCGAATTGGATTTACCGATCCGTCTACGTGGGTTACGTTTTCATTTTCAAAACAACGCAGCACATGAATGATGGCGTTGGTTTCACGAATATTACCTAGAAATTGGTTCCCTAATCCTTCACCTTTTGAGGCCCCGCGAACCAAACCTGCGATATCTACGATTTCTACGTTAGCCGGCTGAACACGTTCTGGATTCACCAATTCTGAAAGTCGCTCAAGGCGCGCATCAGGCACAGTAACCTGACCCACATTAGGCTCTATGGTACAGAATGGATAGTTTGCCGCCTGTGCTTTCGCACTTGACAAACAGTTAAACAATGTACTTTTTCCCACATTGGGTAGACCGACAATACCGCACTTCATATTTCGTGAATTAAGGCCGCAAAGATAGTCCGATTCTTTGTTAGCAAAGTGTGTATATGTGAACGTTTAAAAAAATTACCCTAGCTCCTCAATTGATTATTTTTGATGCAATAAGAAATAACACTTTTCACATGTCACAACAGGACCTACAAGCCGTCGTAACACAAGTACGCAGAGATATCGTTAGAATGGTACATGCCGTGAACTCTGGTCACCCTGGAGGCTCATTGGGCTGCACTGAATTTTTAGTCGCCCTGTACTTTGAACACATGAACCACAATGCTAAAGCGTTCAATATGGACGGCACAGGTGAAGATTTGTTTTTCTTATCAAACGGGCACATCTCTCCTGTGATCTACAGCGTACTAGCGCGCTCGGGATATTTCCCAGTTGAAGAATTGGCCACTTTTAGAAAACTAAATACGCGACTTCAGGGTCACCCAACTACACACGACAACCTTCCCGGTATTCGAATTGCCTCTGGTTCTTTAGGTCAGGGAATGAGTGTTGCTATCGGGGCAGCTGAAGCTAAAAAATTGAATGGAGATTCGAGCATCGTTTACACGTTGCACGGCGATGGAGAATTGCAAGAAGGCCAAATTTGGGAGGCTGCAATGTATGCCGCTGCCAAGAAAGTCGATAATCTGATTTGTACTATTGATGTCAACGAAGCACAAATTGACGGTTCTACGGACCAAGTGCTGCCTATGGGTTCTTTGAATGCTAAATTCACAGCCTTCGGTTGGCACGTTATTGAAATCGCAGAAGGCAATAGTCTCGACGCCGTATTGGCAGGTTTGCAGCAAGCAAAATTGGCCACAGGTCAAGGCAAGCCCGTTTGTATGCTCATGCATACTGAGATGGGCAACGGAGTCGATTTCATGATGGGCAGCCACAAATGGCATGGAATTGCTCCTAATGATGAGCAATTGGCCAGTGCCCTAGCTCAGAATCCAGAAACTCTAGGGGACTTCTAAAAGTGAACCGCCTCGCCGCCATAGCATCCTTCATGCTCTTTGGTCTCTTTGCTTGGGCACAACCCACAAAAGAGACCGAACCAGAACCGCTCACACGAATCTTATTTGTCTTTGACGGTTCTCAGAGTATGTTCGGGCGCTGGGAAAGCGGCACGAAGATTCAAGTAGCACAGCGTCTTATGGGACAAATGCTCGATTCTCTTCAAGGCATTCAAAACGACGCCAATTTTCAACTCGCCCTTCGTGTGTACGGTCACCAGAAGCCGGTGCCTCCGCAAGACTGTTCAGATACCCGCTTAGAAGTACCCTTTGGGTCTGGAAACATCTTCAAAATTAAGCGCGTACTTAAATCCATTACTCCGATGGGCACGACGCCCATTGCAGGCTCTCTGTTAAAATCGGCAGATGATTTTCCTCCATGTGCGAATTGCCGAAACATCATCATTTTAATAACCGATGGTGTTGAAGCTTGCGATGGAGATCCTTGTGTGGTGAGCAAACGATTGCAAAAACAAGGAATCATTCTAAAACCTTTTGTCATTGGAATTGGTATGGATGCCAATTTTAAAGAGAGTTTTGAATGTGTAGGTACGTACTTCGATGCTGCGGATGAAAACACCTTTAAGAATGTTCTAGGCGTAGTCATTTCGCAAGCGTTGGACAATACTACCGCGCAGATTAATTTATTGGATCACTTGGGCAAACCTACGGAGACCAATGTACCTATTGTGCTCTACGACCATACGTCTAAAAAGGTAAAGAAGAGCATCGTGCATACCTTGAACTACAAAGGTCAGCCCGATACTTTAGTCTTGGACCCATTGGTTGTGTACGATATGGAGGTTCATACCGTACCGCCCGTGCGTGTGGACAGCATTGTTATACACCCAGGCACGCACACGCACATTGGTGCTTCCACCCCACAAGGTCAGCTGGAATTGCGCTCAAATGCACGCCAGAGCATGAAAATCTCATGCATTGTTAAACCCAATGGAAAATCTGAAATATTGCATGTTCAAGATTTTGGAACCACGCAACGCTACATCAGTGGCACCTATGATTTAGAAATACTCACGCTCCCAAGGATTTACCAAAGTGGTATTCATATTGACGCCAGCGCAACAACGACCATAGCCATTCCACCTCCAGGTATGGTTACCCTTCAAACAGGAACCAGCGGATACGGTGCTGTATTGGTGCAACGAGATAGCGGATATCAATGGGTAGTCGACCTAAGCGAAAGCAGTGAAAGACAAGTGTTCCAGTTGCAACCCGGCAACTACATGGTGGTCTTCCGCAGTAAATTCGCGCAAGAAACCGGATACAGCAAAACAAAAGAATTTAGAGTGAGCTCGGGCTCGTCAACCATAGTGAAAATCAACTAAGAATGAAAAAGTACACGAACACAGGCAACAAGGATACGCGCTCAGGTTTTGGAGCTGGACTCCATGAATTGGGCAAAACCAACGAAAATGTGGTAGCGCTTTGTGCCGATTTAACCGGTTCATTAAAAATGAATGCCTTCGCGGATGAAAATCCTGACCGATTCTTCCAAGTAGGTATCGCAGAAGCCAACATGATGGGCATCGCGGCGGGTCTTACCATAGGTGGTAAAATTCCGTTCACAGGTACCTTTGCAAACTTCTCAACGGGCCGAGTGTACGATCAAATTCGCCAAAGCATTGCTTATTCGGGCAAGAACGTTAAAATCTGTGCTTCACATGCCGGTTTGACACTTGGTGAAGACGGAGCTACCCACCAAATCCTAGAAGATATTGGTCTAATGAAAATGTTGCCACATATGGTGGTCATTAATCCTTGTGATTATAACCAAACGAAGGCTGCAACTATTGCAATTGCTGAGTACAACGGACCTGTTTACTTGCGATTCGGGCGTCCGTCGGTCGCAAACTTCACCCCAGAAAATGGCGAAGGATTCACGATTGGAAAGGCGGATCTATTGACTGAGGGAACCGATGTAACCATCATCGCTACTGGTCACCTAGTATGGGAAGCTTTGCAAGCGGCAGAAGCGCTTGAGGCTCAAGGAATACATGCCGAAGTCATCAACATGCACACCATTAAGCCACTTGATGAGGCTGCCATTCTTGCTTCAGTAGGCAAAACGGGTTGTGTGGTTACGGCAGAAGAACACAACCGATACGGTGGTCTTGGCGAAAGCGTTGCACAGGTATTGACTACACAACACCCTGCTCCACAGGAGTTTGTTGCAGTGAACGATAGCTTTGGCGAAAGTGGTACGCCGGCGCAGTTAATGGAAAAATATGGCTTGAACGCAGCAGCAATTGAAGCGGCTGCCAAAAAAGTAATGGCCAGAAAATAATGCATTAAACCTTTGTACCTTCTGCTCATCTAAGCAGTAATGGAGGTACAAAAAGACATCAAAAGCCTCCTGTTGCAAAAGCAATGGGAGGCTTCTTTTTATCAGATCGTTGAGCAATACAGCGATCGCCTCTACCATTGTGCAAAAAGTATACTCCTCGATCATGACGATGCAAATGATGCGCTGCAAGATGCCTACATCAAGATTTGGAAGAACCTGCACACCTTCAAAGGTGAAAGTGCTGTCTTTAGCTGGTGCTACAGTATAGTGCGCAATGAATGTTTAAGCGAATTGCGCAAAAAAGCAAAGCGTAAACAGCTCTCCACAGAAAACTCCTTAAAGGTAATTGCGCCTACCCCATTACGTTGGGACGGTCAAGAAATTGAAACACAACTCGAACAGGCTCTGGCGAGCTTGCCTGAAAAGCAGCGATTGGTCTTTGAACTTCGGTATTACCAAGAGATGCCTTATGAAGCTATGGCAGAATTAACAGAGACCTCCATAGGGGCTTTGAAAGCGAGCTACCATCATGCGAAGCAAAAAATTGAGCACCAATTAACGCATGCTTTAAACCTTCCATAAACTCTTACGTCTTACTAATAAATGAAAACGACACCAAAACATAGCATGCCTCCTGGCTACCATGAATCGCTGAAAACAGCGCTTCATCGCATTCCGGATTTGCATCCCGTGGACCGGACTACGGAAGGTGCAAAGCGTTCTGGCCGCATTCTAACGATGTGGGGACGAGCTCTAATTGGTGTTGCTGCTGCCCTCGCCCTGTTCTTATTTTTTAAACCGCAAGGCACCGCCGACGAGCTCGAAGGAGTGGCTTCGCTAGAATTGTATGAACTCGGGTACGTTGATATGGACCTATTGATCGAATGGAGTGAGCCTGATTCACTACAATTGGTTGAGTTTACCATTGATGAAGAACTAATATTTGATTATACCAACCCAGAAGAAGATTATTACCAATTATGAAAAAGTCAATCTTAGCATTATTCCTTTTCTCAAGCATGGCTGCATTTGCGCAACCTGAAGGCCGCTTTGAAGACATGGAAGAAAAACGAGAAAAAATTGAAGCCATTAAAGTTGGCTTCATCACTCAAGAACTCGACTTCACTGTTGAGGAAAGTCAAGCCTTTTGGCCCGTTTACAATGAAATGTCGGCCAAGGAGTTTAACCTGCGCAAGCAACAACGTAGCGCCTTCTTTGGCTTGAAAGATTTTGAAAATGCCAGCGATAAAGAAGTAGAGAAAGCCATCATGGAATTGGCCGATTTATCTGTCGAAATTGAGGAACTCCGCAAAGAATACCTGCCCAAGTACATCGACATTATCGGTGCCAAGAAAACTGCAAAACTCATACGCGCGGAGAAAGAATTTGGAAAGCGCCTCATGGAGCGCATGAAAGATGGAGACCGTCCCGACCGTAGAGGTCCCGGTGGACGTCCGATGCGATAGCCCTATACATACCTTTCGCTCAGAAATTTCACTACGAGCGGCGCTATGCGCCGCTCGTTTTTTTTGGTCCCTAAATGACCGCGCCCTTCCCTATCTTCGTACCATGGCGAGCATCCGTGAACTCTTCCTATCTAACGTCGCCCAAGTGGTGGACCAACCCTCTGGCCTCGAGATCGAGCGTGCCGAGGGTGTATACCTATATGGCCCCAATGGAAAAGCCTATTTAGATTTGATTTCGGGTATTAGCGTCAGTAATGTTGGGCACAGCCACCCCCACATTGTAAAAGCAGTACAAGAACAAGCTGCCAAGCACATGCACCTTCAGGTATACGGCGAATTTGCGGTGACCTTACAAGCGAAGCTCGCCGAAAAAGTACTGTCTAAACTACCGCCTGATTTTGGCAGTGTTTACTTTGGAAACAGCGGAGCCGAAGCCATCGAGGGTGCACTGAAAGTCGCCAAGAAGTTTACAGGCCGCACCGGATTAATCAGCTTCGAACAAAGCTACCACGGTTCAACGCATGGTGCTTTGAGTATTCAGGGTTCAGAAGAGTTCAAGCAAGGATATTATCCACTACTGCCGGACACGCACCTCTTGCGCTACAATAACTTTGACGATCTCGAGAGAATTGGCCCCACTACCGCAGCAGTCGTTGTAGAAGCCGTCCAAGCGGAATCGGGTTATTTCCCAGCGAATCCCATTTGGCTTCAAACTTTGAGAGCTCGTTGCACAAAAATGGGTGCCCTGTTGATTCTCGATGAAATCCAAACGGGAATGGGACGCACGGGTACTTGGTTCGCTTTTGAGCAATACGATATCGTACCCGATATTTTATGCCTGGCTAAGGGCTTTGGCGGGGGCATGCCCTTGGGCGCTTTCGTCGCTCCAAAGCACATCATGGACGTCATCAAAGCCAATCCAATCCTTGGTCACATCACAACCTTTGGTGGACATCCGGTAAGTTGTGCGGCGAGTTTAGCTGCGTTCGAAGTCATTGAATCGAATCCACAGTGGTTCGAGGAGATGCCAGAAAAATCTGAATTGATCTTATCAACGCTGGTACATCCAAAGATCAAGGCAATCACAGGAAAAGGATTGATGTTCTGTGTCCATCTAGAAGAAAGCACAGATGCTGGAAAAGTTATCGCCTACCTCGAGGAGCACGGGGTAATTTCCGATTATTTCCTTTTTGCCGGTAATGCAATACGGATCTCCCCTCCACTGCCCATCACCAAAAAAGATTTGGCGATAGGACTTCAAACCATTTTAGACGCTATAAACGCGCAGTAGAGTTTCCTTTTGGGAAGAAATTATTACATTGACTTCCTTTATCGCCACACTCTAAAACACAATACATGATTGGAAAAGTTAAACTGAGTTTCTCCCAGATTCTCAACATGAACGTGGGTTTCTTTGGTATCCAGTACAGCTTCGGCCTGCAGCAAAGTGCCGTAAACCCCATATATGATTTCTTGGGCGCCAGCCCGGATGAAATTCCACTTCTAAATCTCGCAGGGCCTATGACGGGCCTTCTGGTACAACCCATTATTGGAGCAATGAGCGATCGCACGTGGAGTCCACGTTGGGGTCGAAGAAAGCCGTTTTTCTTCGTCGGCGCCCTCATTTGTAGCATCGCCCTATTGATTTACCCGTTTTCCAGTTCCCTATGGATGGCCGCAGGGCTTCTTTGGATTTTAGATGCAGGTAATAATACTGCAATGGAGCCTTACCGTGCCTTTATTGCCGATACGCTTGTGGAAGAGCAGCAACCATTAGGCTTTCAAATGCAAAGTTTCTTTACTGGCTTTGGTCAGACGCTGAGCAACCTTAGCTTGTTCATCTTCCCAATGATCTTTGTAGGAACCACAGGTAAATTACCCACCTGGGTCTTTGCCTCCTTCTTCTTAGGTGCCGTAGTAAGCATAGGATCCATTTGGTGGAGCATGCGCGGCGTGAAAGAAATCCCACCCACAGCAGAGGAATTGGCAAAAATGAAGGCCGACGACAGCGGAATTCTAGGCCCATTGAAAGAAATCTTTTCAGCCATTGGCGATATGCCGAAAGTCATGTGGCAATTGGCTATGGTTTATGTATTCCAATGGTATGCACTATTCTGTTATTGGCAGAACTCATCCAAGTCGATTGCTCTTTCCGTTTGGAATGCAACTCCGTCATCCGACCCTGAAGGTTATGAGCGCGCCGTAAGCTGGACCGGATTGGTCAATGGCTGGTACAACATCGTCACCTTCTTAACGGCATTCATTCTCGTTGGTTTCGCCAAAAAACATGGAGCTAAAGCGGTACACTCAGCTGCGTTATTACTCGCCGCAGCGGGTTTCCTAGCTTTCCCGCATATTGAAAACAAGAACCTTCTTTTTTTCGCCATCACCGGTTTTGGTATCGGTTGGGCTTCGATGATGGGTATTCCGTACTTACTCGTTGTAAACAGCATCCCAAAGGAGCGCTATGGTGTATATATGGGTGTGATCAATATGATGATTGTAGTTCCCATGATTTTCCAAAACCTCACCTTTGGTTACATTCTCAAAAACTATTTGGACAATGATCCAAGACAAGCCATAACCTTCGCAGGAGTGTTATTGCTCTTGGCGGCCCTGTTTACGCTCAGGATTAAGCCTACCGAAAAATAAGCACACAAAAAAGGCGCCCTTCGGGCGCCTTTTTTATTCTTTAATCCATTTCATCGTTCGACCATCTTCCAATCGAAGCAAGTACATTCCCGCCGCAAAATTGCGAACATCTATAGCCGTAGTTTGGTACTGTAATACACCACTTTCCAGTGTTTTACCTGAAATGCTAATCAATTCATAGGCAATCAGGCCAGCGAAATCATCTATGGTGATTTTTATATCCTGTTGCGTAGGTATGGGACGTA
>CAYNLA010000012.1:0-26052 GCA_964397915.1 uncultured Polaribacter sp.
TACTTGCTGTGGATACTCAACATAGGAACATCACCTTGCTCCAACCAAGCACCATCACCAAGGGCACCACCCATGTTGATTACCATCAATACATCATCAGGCATGCCTGCATGGTTCACGTAGTTGCGTCCTGGAGAGCTGTAGTCCATTGTAGGAACTCCAAAGGCGTTTTGCCCCGTCACAGTAATTGCTGCTCCATATCCATCAATATCACCCACCATATTCGTATCTACATAAGGATCCCCTGGCAATACAGGCTGACCGAAAATACCAGTGGAATCTTGGTACTTGAATTTAGCCGGTCCAGCAACTTCCGAATACTTATCGATCGTAGCATAAGCAAAGGTGATGTAACCGCCTGAACCCTGTCCTACCATGATGGTATTGCTGGCATTGATTCCGTATGGATTACCTGCGCCCAATTGAGTTAAGTTCAAGTAACGTACCAAGGCCTTAGCATCCTGAATCGAATAATACACTGCAAGCAAATTCGAACCACGACGAACGTCAAGGTTTGTGCTATTTGCCAACCAACCGAGTCGGTAGGATGCTGCAATACTCACATAGCCCATCTTAGCGAAACGCTCACACATTTCAACTACAGCGCTATCCTTGCGCGTTCCTAGCGGAGAACCATTCAAACCTTTTGGAATGAAGGAACCTGTATGCCAAATAATAACTACCGGACGATCCGTAACCGTATCCACAGCTGGAGAGGGCATGTAAAAATCTGCCTGGAGTGGCTGAAGATTCGTTCCCGAAAGCGGGTTAGTTGCACTAGAAGTAGTATCCACATACGGGTTGAAGTTCACCCCATACGAAACATCCGACTGTACAACAATCTCAGAGTCCGTGAAAATCTCATTCGTATAACGTTGTCCAAACGCCATTGAAGAGATAAGCAAGGCTCCCATTAAAAGAGTAATCTTTTTCATACACAATTGTTTAGGAAGGTTAATTGATTTGAATACTCAAGTAGGCCAACCTTCCCACTAAGGGCCCACCGAATACTTGATACACTTGATTGTTTAATGCGTTACTCGCACCGAGTTTATAGGTTATTGTGGTTTTCTTATCGTTCTTATTTCTAATCTGGGTAAATGAACATTGTGCATCCACAAGACCATAAGACTCAATACTGCCTGTAAACTGTGGAGAACCTTCAAATAGGAATCCCTGTACCCATTTGTAGTTTACCCCTGCCCCAAGCAACCGTTCTTTGTTGTTCTGAATAGGATAGTTACGGAGGTTCCATCCTAAATTAAACTTGTGCTCCGGTGTATTGAACGCGGGAACAATTGGATCTGAAACGGCGGAAGTCAACTTATTCCAACTATAATTCCCGGAAAGTGACTGGTAGTCGCCGATGAATGTATTCAATCCTATCGAAAAACCTTGAGTCGTCACTTGTTCAGTGGCATTGGCAGCTACACGATACACTTGTAGCGATTTCAACCTATCAATAGCGGTTGTTCCTTCCTCAATATCTGCACCGATGATATAGCCAATAAAGTCATCGTATAATGAATAGTAATAGTTGGCATCTACGAAAACACGCTCAAATAACGTTGCGCGATATCCTCCTTCTAGTGTCTTCACTTTTTCGGGACGGATAGCGTCAACATTGAAGTAACCAAAATCATGAGCAAGACGGTCGGATGCTGCTTTCCCTAAGTAATCGACAATATTATCTAAGGTCACCAAACTGTCGAAGCCATTTAAATTTCCTTTGAGTACGGCGCGTCCTACATTGTAGTACAAGTATTGGTCCGCTAAGGTTGGGTTGCGGATGGCACTTGAAAAACTCAGGCGTACCGTTTGATTTTCGTCCAATTTGTAAACTGCGGAAACAGCCGGTGATACAAGGGGTTGGAAATTTTGATTCTTGTCTACGCGACCCGTCACACTCAATTTTAATCGATCATTCATTAGATCCTGTTCGTAACCACCGTAAACCCCAACTTCTTGATTTGTGATCGCGGTTCCAGCGGTATCAGAGAAAATTGTACCCGCACTTTTTGGCGTATACCTTCTGTAATTGGCCCCTAAACGCAATGTTCCACCTTTTTTTGTAGTAAAGGTCCGCTCTCCTTGAGTATGGTAAAGGGCCGATTTGTCATAAAATCTGCTACCACCCTCTGTAAACAATGTTGAAGTAATGTGATTCTTCAAATCATTAAATGCTTGCGTCCCTGGAGTGAGTTGGTTTGAGAAATACTCTAGTTCTTCCGTAGTGGTATACCCCGCAGCAGAGCCTGCAGCGTATAGCACACTGCTGTGGTTATTTCTATGCAGCTCCGTAAAGAAATCAAGATTCGTTGCAATTAATGAATCCATAATTGCCTGGTATTCATTCATCGGTAGGCTATTCGCAGGCGCCCCAGGTAAGGCACGTACTTGTGGCCTATTTATCATTTGCCAAAAGGTTCTGTAGTAATTGCTATAGAATTGATTCGAAGCAATACTATCCTGCATTCTCAAGGCAGTAAAATAGGCGTCATAGCTGTTTCCAGCATCTTCGTGTGTGGAATAAGCGCGTATAAACCACTTGTCGTCTTTACGTAGCTCTACTCTATTCTGGAGGAATAAAATATCCTTCAAACTGTATCTATTATCTCCCTGATATACAGTAGTTCCTGAACCGAAGTTCACCGCATAAATGGCACGTAAATCATCTTTAATCTTATAGTGCAGCGCAGACGTCAATTTGATGTTCTCCGTATCGTAATCCACCAAATGCTTCTCCTCAATCCCTGGACGGTAGAATCTTCCTATACCGGCATAATATTTAGAATCACCGCCATCATCCCACCAGTCCTCATCGCCATAGCGATTGACGGCATCATACCCACCTGGATTCGTAATACCATCTCGACTGATGTCTGTAGGGGCCATGTTCCCTGCCTCCCAATCATCTGCTTTTAATGCAAATAGATTGATCTTGTATGCGAGCTTTTCATTTACCTTTTCGGCCCAACGAACAGATACTTCCGTTAGATTTCGCTCTCCCACTTTTATGCTACTGCTTAAACCCGTAAACATAAATGGATCTTTCGTCGACATCGAGATTACCCCATTAAAGGCACTTGGACCATAAAATGCAGTAGAAGCACCGGCAATGACATCTACACCCACAATGTCTAGATCTGGTGCACCAAGGAAGTTCCCTAAAGAAAAATTAAGTCCAGGACTCTGATTATCTACACCATCTATCAATTGAAGTGAGCGTACTGGTGAGGTACTATTGAATCCTCTGGTATTAATAATCTTAAAACCAATACTGGCACTTGTGAGGTCTACCCCTTTTAGCGTCCCTAAGTGATCGTAGAAACTTACACTTGGGCTTTCCTTGATGGCCAAAGCATCCATGCTTTCAACAGTCAGGGCGCTCTTTTGCTGTTTCTCAGATAGGCGTTGCTGAACTATGCTAACCTCATTTAGGACATTTTGGTCCGGAGACAACGCTACGCGCTGTGGCTCAGTCGAAGTTATACGTACATCCTTAGAAGCAAATCCCATACTAGATACGCGTACCTGCACAGAAGGTTGTCGGTCTGTTAAATAGACTTTCAACGACCATTTGCCATCGAAATCCGTTACCGTACCGATGTTGCTTACTTCTCCTTCTTGAAGAATTTTTACACTAGCACCAATGATAGGCTCGCCATATTGATCAACAACCGAACCTTGAATTTGAGCATGCGCTATTTCCCCCAATAAAAGGAGTATGATGAGTATGGTTTTGTTCATACCCTAATGTAGCAAAGATTTCAATAAAAAGTCCGGTCTACCTTTTTATTAATCAAGAGGTTACTGAAGCCCTTTTTAATCGGTCGTTTACAGCTCTACCCAAAGAGATTTCAGGCAGTTTTAGCGCATAGATGCATGCGTAACTTTTCCCAAGGGTTCGAAGCATTTTAAATAGGTTGCGAGCGGCTTCATTGTAATCGCCCGTGGGGCTTAAATTATATTGATTTGAATGAATTTTAGGCATGTCACCGAATCCAAGTACTGCGGTTTTACTGGACAATTCAGCAGGAATCTGATCAATTGACTCGCAGAGCACTACTTTGGTCCCGGGGTTGTAATGGGCACTTAGCATACCCGGCGCGTTGGGCTTAGAGCTGCTGGTTTGCACAGGCACGGTTCCAGCTAAAACTAATTCAAGTTGTTCCAACGCCATACCACCTAAGCGAAGCACTCGGGGTTGTTCAGTAGACAAATCAATAATAGTGCTTTCAACGCCCACCTGACACGGACCACCGTCAACAATACCATCTACTTTATCCCCCAACTGATCTGCAACATGTTCGGCCATTGTCGGCGACGTGTAGCCGAACGGATTTGCGCTAGGCGCGGCAATGTATAGCTGACTTCTATTTAGAATATCTAACATTACTGGATGGCCGGGAATTCGAACAGCAACGGTAGAATGTCCCGAGGTCACCAAGTCTGGAATAATTGATTTCTTTTTAAGAACTACCGTTAATGGCCCAGGTGAAAAGGCAAGCAGTAAAGATTCTGCTCTTGGATCCAATTCTGCGATTTCCTTCACAGCATCAATATTGGGTACATGGACAATCAAAGGATCAAAAGCAGGTCTATTTTTAGCTTCAAAAATTTTAGCGACTGCCTGCTCGTTAGTTGCATCTGCACCCAGTCCATAGACCGTTTCCGTGGGAAGCGCTACGATTCCCCCAGAGATCAATAATTCAATTGCACGATCTACTGAACAATAGTTTGCCATCTAAGGAATCCTTAAATATTTATGTGTTTGAAGACTTATTTTCCATTCAGGATGGGCCAGGATATATTCGACCAGCATGGGCATTACCTCTTCTCGCTTGCTCCATTCTGGCTGCAAATACAAAACACAATCAGGGCCAACTAAATCGGCATGTTCCTGAGCCCACTTTAAATCATGGGTATTGTAAACAATGACTTTCAGCTCGTCTGCAGCATTGTAATACTCAGATTTAACCTTTGCCGTCTTTTTTGGACTCAGTGTAATCCAGTCCCAGTTACCGGTCAGTGGATAGGCCCCAGATGTCTCAACATGCACCGTAATACCTTCAGATTGTAAACTACTCACCAACGGCTCCATGTTCCATGTAAGGGGTTCTCCGCCGGTAATTACAACAGTATCGCTGTGCTTCTTAGCTTCAGCAACTATCTCTTGAATCGGCGTGGGAGGATGACTGTCTGGATTCCAACTTTCTTTCACATCGCACCAATGACAACCAACATCGCAACCGCCAATACGTATGAAATAGGCCGCTTTACCCGTATGTGCTCCCTCTCCCTGAATGGTATAGAATTGCTCCATCAAAGGAACGACTAATCCACTCCTAACATCGGATTGGGCATAGGAATTAGAGGTTGTAATGTCCTTCATGCTCGGCGATTATTTACCCAATTCTGTGACCTTCATGGTATTCATCATCAAGGCAGCTCTAGTCATAGGACCTACTCCGCCTGGGACGGGTGTGATAAAACTACATTTTGGTGCTACCGTTTCGAAATCAACATCTCCTATAAGTCGGAAGCCAGCTTTCTTCGATGCATCATCAACGCGAGTAATGCCCACGTCTATGACACATGCTCCTTCTTTCACCATATCCGCTGTAACGAATCCTGGTCTTCCCAGAGCAGCAACGATTATATCAGCATTACGACAAATTTCTTCCAAGTTCTTCGTACGGCTGTGGCACAAGGTAACTGTACAGTTGCCGGGATAGTTATGCTGACTAAGGAGAATCGACATTGGAGATCCTACAATATGTGAACGGCCAATAACAACACAATCTTTACCTTCAGTGGGCACTTCATATCGGCGAAGGAGCTCCACAATTCCCATGGGTGTAGCGGGTATGTAAGTCGGCAATCCCAAGGTCATTCGACCAACATTTTGAGGATGAAATCCATCCACATCCTTCTTCGGATCTACTGCCATGAGCACAGCCGTCTCATCAATATGATCAGGCAAAGGTAATTGCACTATATACCCATCGATGTCCTCATCATTATTGAGTTTATTGATGGCTTTTAATAGTTCTTCTTGAGTCGTTTCTGCAGGAAGCTTAATCAAGGTTGATCCAAAGCCCACCTCTTCACAATCACGAACCTTGGCATTTACATAGGTTCTGGATGCACCATCCTCTCCCACTAAAATCGCCGCGAGATGTGGGATTTTTGCACCATTCGATTTTAGTTCTTTTACCTGCTCCGCAAGTTCCGCGCGAATTTTCGCCGATGTGGCTTTACCGTCTAGTACTACCATAGTCTTAGTTTAGCGCATTCCGCGCATCATATTCATCATTCCTCGTTTGCCGCCACCACTCTGCATCATCTTCATCATTTTGCGCATATCTGTGAATTGCTTGAGCAGCTGATTAACATCTTGAACGGTGCGGCCAGACCCTAGGGCAACACGCTTACGACGTGAACCATTTAGGATGTCTGGATTTTGGCGCTCTTCTAATGTCATTGAGTTAATCATCGCTTCAATGTGCTTGAAGGCATCATCGTCTATATCAATATCCTTCATGGCTTTACCCATGCCGGGAATCATGCCTAAGAGATCTTTCATATTACCCATCTTTTTGATTTGCTGGATTTGCTCCATGAAATCATCAAAACCAAAAGCATCGGTAGCGATCTTTTTACTCAGTTTGCGGGCATTTTCCTCATCGAACTGCTCTTGCGCCTTTTCCACTAAAGACACCACATCCCCCATACCAAGAATACGGTCGGCCATACGGTCTGGATGGAACACATCAAGTGCATCCATCTTCTCCCCCATACCGACAAACTTAATGGGCTTGTTGACTACCGACTTGATAGTGAGGGCGGCACCACCACGGGTATCACCATCCAACTTAGTAAGAATGACACCATCAAAGTCAAGGACATCATTGAATGCCTTAGCCGTATTAACTGCATCCTGGCCCGTCATGGAATCCACCACAAAGAGCGTTTCAGATGGTTTAATTGATTTATGGATGTTGCCGATTTCCTGCATCATTGCTTCATCCACTGCTAATCGGCCGGCGGTATCCACAATAACTACATTGAATCCATTGCTCTTGGCGTGTTTGAGTGCATTTTCAGCTATTGCAACAGGGTTGTTATTCCCCTCCTCAGAATATACTTCAATGCCCAATTGTTCACCAAGAACATGCAGCTGGTTGATTGCTGCAGGCCGATAAACATCACAGGCGACCAATAATGGCTTTTTAGTTTTCTTGCGCTTGAGGTAATTGGCCAGTTTAGCACTATGTGTTGTTTTACCTGAACCTTGAAGACCAGCCATCAAAATGACTGAAGGTGTGCTGTTTAAGTTCAAGCCTTCTGCCTGACCGCCCATCAGTTCCGCCATCTCATCGCGAACAATCTTGACCATCATCTGGCCGGGCTTAACAGCGTTGATTACTCCTTCTCCAATCGCTTTGTCTTTTACCTTATTGGTAAAATCCTTGGCAATTTTAAAGCTGACATCCGCCTCAACTAAAGCTCTACGGATCTGCTTTACACTGTCGGCAATATTGAGTTCGGTAATCTTATGATTCCCTTTCAGTGCACTAAAGGCACCTTCTAAACGTTCACTTAAATTTTCAAACATGCTTTATACGTTTGGAATATTTTCTAATGTTTTCAAGAAGAAATCCCAGCTCTTCTGAACGGAACTAATTTGACATTTCTCATCAGGACTGTGGGCGCCACGAATGTTCGGGCCGAATGAAATCAACTCCATTTCTGGATAGTTAGTGCCTAAAATCCCACACTCTAAACCTGCGTGACATGCAGCAACTTTCGGTTGATCGTTGAACATTTCAACGTAAAGGTTACGCATCGTGGTCAAAATTGCACTTTTAGGATTTGGGGTCCACCCAGGATAATTTCCGCTTAGACTTACCGAAGCACCTGCCGATTCGAACGTACGCGTAATTGCGCGTGCTAAATCGTGTTTCTCTGATTCGACAGCACTTCTGGTCAAACACATAACGGTAAGTTTTCCTGACTCAATAACAACTCTAGCGAGGTTGTTCGATGTCTGCACCAAGCCTGCGATATCCGGAGACATTCGGTAAATACCGTTTGGACAAGCATAAACAGCACTGATAAACTTCTCTTTAAAGTCATCGGCTACGACCGTTTCGGGTAAATCTGTGTGCTCAACTGTGATTGTGAGCTCCGGGTCTGTGCTTTGATGCTCTGCCTTAAATGTTTTGGTTAGCTCCAAAATTTTATCCTGAACAACCTTCATATCAGATGATAACAGAACAACTTTTGCCACGCTTTCTCTTGGTATAGCATTTCGCAGTCCTCCACCATTAATACTATTCAGGTATATGGAAGCGCCAAGTGCATCGAGAATTCGGTTCATTAACTTGTTGGCATTGCCCAAGCCCTTGTGTATATCCATTCCGCTATGGCCACCTGATAAGCCTTTAACACTTATCTCCAAGGCTGTAGAATCTGCCGGTACGGCAACAAAAGGCACTTCACATTCTGCAGTTACATCAATACCACCAGCACAGCCTATTGTCAACTCATCATCGTCCTCTGTATCAATATTTAAAAGGATTTTACCGTTTAACATCCCTCCTTTCAACTCGAGGGCACCGGTCATCCCAGTTTCTTCGTCAATAGTAAAAAGTGCATCTATTGCCGGATGTGGAATATCAGTGGAAGAGAGCATTGCCATGATAAAGGCAACTCCTATCCCATTATCTGCTCCCAGAGTTGTCCCGTCAGCTTTTACCCAATCGCCATCAACATACATCTTGATGCCTTCGGAATCAAAATCAAAGTTGGTCGAATTGTTTTTTTGATGAACCATATCGAGGTGAGCTTGCAACACAACAGGTGTGCGCCCTTCCATACCCGGAGTAGCTGGTTTGCGAATAAAGACATTTCCAATATGATCGACTTCAGTGGGAAGCCCTAGGCTCTTGCCAAAATCTACCATGAACTGAATGACGCGTTCTTCTTTTTTTGAAGGTCTTGGAACGGCATTTAAATCCGCAAAATGATTCCAAACGCTCTTAGGGCTTAATTCTCGAATGGATTGACTCATAACTATTACATTCTATTAGGTACCTGGATGCCCAGGCAATTCATTGAAGAGGCAATTACCTCTCCTACTTTTTTACTCAATAACAATCGGAACGCTATTCGTTCATCCGATTCTGCATTTAATATGCTGTTGTTTTGGTAGAAGCCATTGTATTTCTTCACCAAATCATAGGTGTAGTTTGCCAATACAGCAGGACTTAATGACTCCGCTGCCTGAGCTACCATCGATGGATAAGCTAAAATTGCTTTCATCAAGGTTACCTCTTCACCATTGGTCTCTACAGTATCCCAATCAAAGTGGAGTCCCTCAGGGCCTTTGCGTTGCAAACTTTGAATTCGGGCATAGGTGTACTGAATGAATGGTCCTGTGTTTCCTGTGAAATCAATACTTTCCGCTGGATTAAAGAGCATTCGCTTCTTTGGATCTACCTTGAGAATGAAGTATTTCAGTGCACCAAGACCTAAAGTGTGGAACAGGGCCTGTTGTTCCCCTTCATCCATGCCTTCGATTTTCCCAAGTTCCTTGGAAATGGCACCGGCATCCGCAACCATGGAATCGATTAGGTCGTCAGCATCTACAACGGTACCTTCACGGCTTTTCATCTTACCCGATGGTAAATCCACCATCCCATAGCTCAAATGATGTAAGCTATTTGCCCATTCGTAACCCAATTTCTTTAAGATTATAAATAGAACTTTGAAGTGGTAATCTTGCTCGTTACCTACCACATAAGTCATACCCTTGGCCTCAAAATCTTTGAAACGTTGAATGGCAGTACCTATATCTTGGGTCATGTATACCGATGTGCCGTCCTTTCGCAAGACTAGTTTATGGTCGAGGCCTTCGCCTTCAAGATCTATCCAAACGGAGCCATCTTCTTTTTGGTAAAAAATACCCCGTTCGAGTCCCTTAAGTACATCATCCTTGCCAAGGACATAGGTTTGACTTTCGTAATAATTCTTATCGAAGCTCACTCCAAGTTTCTTGTAGGTCGTATTAAAACCTGCATATACCCAACTGTTCATGGTCTCCCAGAGTGCCATCGTTTCAGCATCACCTTGTTCCCACTTCAACAGCATCTCTTGGGCTTTTAAAAGCGAAGGTGCTTGCTTTTTAGCTAAATCCTCATCCATGCCGCCTTCGATCAATGCATTGATTTCGGCCTTGTAGACTTGATCAAACTTTACGTAGTACTTTCCGACAAGATGGTCACCCTTCATACCAGTAGTTTCAGGAGTTTCACCCTTGCCATGCTCCAGCCAAGCAAGCATGGATTTACAAATATGGATGCCACGATCGTTGATGATCTGTACTTTGGTGACGTCAACACCATTCGTTTCAAGTATGGCGGCTACACTACTTCCAAGTAAGTTGTTTCTTATGTGCCCTAGGTGGAGTGGTTTGTTCGTATTGGGTGAACTGTATTCAACTATATATTTTCCCTTAGACCCAGAAACCGGTAGTCCGAGGTTCTCGGAATCACAAAATGCCTTAAACTCATTCGTGAAGACATTTTGGTCCATAACCATATTAAGAAAGCCTTTTACAACATTGAAATCTTTAATTGCCCCTCGATCTTTTAAATCTTGCCCAATTGCACTTGCAACCTCTTCCGGCTTTCCCTTTGCTGAACGTAAAAATGGGAATACAACCAGCGTATGATCGCCTTCAAACTCCTTACGAGTTTCTTGAAGCTCTACAGATGCTTCGAGGCTGTAACGATCTTTAAGTACTTGAGAAATATGTTGTTCTAAAGTCATTAGTTCTTTTTTGGCAAATAAATTTCGGCAAGCATGCAACGTGCACTTCCTCCACCCAAAGTTTCAATAGTGGGCAAATCCGAATGAATAATTTTGTGGTCTCTTTGAATTCTTTCCTTTTGAGCTTCTGTAAGCGCAAGGAAAGCGCTTCCACTCATCACGAGATGAAGTTCCTCCTTGGCTCCTTTAACAAGCAGCATGTTTCCAGCAAACTGAACCTTTTGGTCTTCTGATATTTCAAGGATTTCTTTACCGCTTGACTGGATTGCTGCCACTACATTTTGACGTTCATTTTGGTCGTGAATGGTGTCCAAACAAATCAAAACATAAGTGTTGGTCACACACATCATTACATTCGTGTGATAGATCGGTTGCGGACCGTCAGGTGTACGTTGAAAGGATTTAAAAACGATTGGCGTGTATCCTAATTCATCACAAAGCGAATTAAAAATTTTAGGTTCAGCCCGCTGGCTTTGAGCCATGTAGGCAATTCGAGAATCGTGATCAAAAACAATAGATCCCGTACCTTCAAGATAAACCTCTTCGTTCTCAGCATTGCTTATGTCATGGGTTCTACGCACATCAAAACCCCATTGATCCAAACGATCGAAAATATCAGCCCTACGCTCCAATCGTCTGTTTTCAGCCTTCATGGGGTACAATACCACAGTACCATCGTCGTGCATACTAATCCAGTTGTTTGGAAAAATACTATCTGGGGTATGCGGCTCGAGAGTATCCTCTAAAACATGAATGTTTACTCCTGCTGCACGCAATTTCGAAACGAAAGAGTCAAATTCAGATCTTGCTGCCAATTGATCTTCCTCGCCTTTCGCCGCAGTCGTATTTTGATAAAAATTATCTACGGCAGTTTGTGCGTTCATTCCGAACCTTACGGGTCGGACCATTAAAATATCGTTACTGGCGTTTTTAGTCATGGCTTCTTTGAATTGGCATGGTACTGCATCTTAGCAAACCTCCCATTTTTACAATTTCGTCATATTCTACTGAATGAATATTGAAGTTGCGACCTTCTAACCATTCTTTTAATCTAATAGCACTCGCCGGAACAATAATAGTGTCGCTGCTTATGCTAAGGATATTTGTAGTGAGATCATAAGCTTCATCCTCGTTGCAGTAAAATATATTTTCTGCACCAAAGTAATTTTCAATCCAAGTAACGTCGCTTGCGTTTTTGAATAAATGAGGCGCCAGCAAAGCGCCTCCTCCAATAGGTTGAAAAGCACAATCCAAGTGAAGCGAGCCTCTTTGCGGGATTGTATCGTCTTTTATCAGTTCGAACGCTTTGAATTCTTTCGCAGGGAATTCATCCATTAAATATTCATAACCTGCATAATTCGTGCGCGCTGTCTTGTATTTACTAAAATCCTCATCATCGCTCACACCTACGAAAATATAATCGTTGTGTACCAATACGTCGCCGCCCTCAGCATGACAGTTTGAAGGCATCATAATGATATTGCTTGATGGGATTGATGCTTCAATTTTACTCATCGCATCTCGCTCAAGCATGCGGTCCTCGATAATATTAGGTATTACATATTGATCCTCAATGACAAAACCAATATCCCTAGCAAATACTTGATTCAAACCTCCGATTACTTCAGGACGAAAAACTTCAACCCCTAATCCTTCGAGAACCTCGATCAATCCTTTCATTTGTGACATGCAGGCCTGTTCGCTCGGGTAAGTTCCTTTGGAGACAGTTTCATAACTACGCGCGTCATAACATTCTTCAATCGTTGGAATTCCCCCCATGCGGCGAGCTACTCCTACGACTACGCGTCGTAACCTATCATATTCGTTGTGAATTTCCGGTTGAATTTGCATGTAATTGGGTTTGAGGCACAAAAATAGGACTTAAAAGTGTTGATAACGCTATAATAGACGGCGACTTTACTAATGTTGAGAACATTATTTTTGAATAAAACATACGCTCCTGTTATGGCCGCAAAAAGCAAGGCAAAGACTTCTCGAGGTCCTTCTAAATTCAAAACCAATTTTCAAAAGTTGCTCTCTCAGATACAGGAAGTGACTGGTGATCCCACCTTCAGAGTCTTTACCGCAGTCCTAGCTATATTTTTTGGCGTTTTCGGATTCATCTCATCTCTTAGTTTTATTTCAAACTTCACCAAGGATTATGATCTTCTTTCTACGCCTATTGCGGACTTGAGTTCATCAGAATCAATTGGAAATGTTTTCGGCCTTCTCGGACATAAATTGGGATACTTCTTCGTGCTCAGAGGATTCGGAATTGCAGGATTATTGGTTCCAATTTGGTTTATACTTCTAGGAATACGTTCAGCATTTGCACTCAATAGAATCAAGCCTGGAAACCTCATTATTCATTTCACCTATTACACCCTATTAATCGCTCTACTGCTCGCTTATACCTCTCCTGAATTTCCTTCGGTATATGAGGGAATGTCTGGGCATCATGTTTTCAACAGCCTTTCTATCATCATTGGTAATGAGGGAATTGCGTTACTGCTCTTTGTGTCTATTCTGCTGTATGTGATTATAGTACGGAAGTTGGAAACACTTCGATTCAAGGTCCGTATGCCACAATCTACTGGGGGGGCGACGCTAGATGAACCTGATGATGATGAAGAACAATGGTCTGCAGAAATGACATTCAATTCAGCTGCAGCTAAAGAAGTTCCAATAGAACCGGAGAACGAAATCAGTGAAATCGAATCCGATCCAATTTTAGACAACGAAGCTGCGAATGAGGAATATGCTTCAATGACCATTGAACCACTGCATAAAACTCCGGATGTACCAGAAGAAACCGATGTTGAAATTGACGTGCAAGTCGAGGTTCATGAGGAATCCATAGAAGATGATAAAGCGATCAATAAGAAAGTCAAGGATTTTGGTGAATACGACCCGACCTTAGATCTAAGTCGTTTTCAATTGCCTAAGATTGATCTACTTGAAAAATACGGTGATGGTCAGATTACATTCGATAAGGAAGAAATTGAAGCCAATAAAAATCGAATAGTAGATACTCTTCAAAACTATAATATTGAAATCAAGGAAATTAAGGCGACCATTGGCCCCACGGTAACCTTATACGAGATAGTTCCAGCGGCGGGAATTAGAATCTCTAAGATTAAAAACTTAGAGGATGATATCGCATTGAGCTTAGCGGCGCTCGGCATTCGTATCATTGCTCCTATTCCTGGAAAAGGAACCATCGGTATTGAAGTACCCAATGCTAACCCGCAAATGGTTAGTATGCGACAAGTCATCGCTAGTAAAAAATTCCAAGAGGCTAAAATGGAATTACCAGTAGCTATGGGTCGAACCATCACTAATGAAAACTTTGTGTTCGACCTCGCAAAGATGCCTCACCTGCTTATGGCGGGGGCAACTGGTCAAGGAAAATCGGTGGGACTTAATGCAATTCTTACCTCACTCCTATATAAAAAACACCCGAGCCAGTTGAAGTTCGTCTTAGTTGACCCTAAAAAAGTAGAACTGACCCTATATAACAAAATAGAGCGCCATTACTTGGCGATTTTACCGGATTCAGACGAAGCAATCATTACCGATACGACCAAGGTTATACATACACTGAATAGTTTGTGTATTGAAATGGACAACAGATACGAGATGTTGAAATCGGCGATGGTGAGAAATATAAAAGAATACAATGCCAAATTCATATCAAGAAAGCTCAATCCCGAGGAGGGTCATAAATACCTCCCGTATATCGTCCTTGTCATAGATGAGTTTGCAGACCTTATCATGACTGCAGGTAAAGAAGTCGAAATGCCTATTGCCCGCCTCGCTCAGCTTGCACGCGCCATTGGAATTCACTTGATTGTCGCTACGCAACGACCTTCTGTGAATGTGATTACCGGTATCATAAAAGCAAACTTCCCTGCTCGTGCTGCTTTCCGCGTAACCTCTAAGATTGACTCAAGAACGATATTGGACGCTGGAGGTGCAGATCAATTGATTGGTAAAGGGGATATGCTTTTTTCTCAAGGATCTGATCTTGTCCGCCTGCAATGTGCATTCGTAGATACCCCCGAAGTCGAAGAAATTTGTGATTTTATTGGGAATCAACAAGCTTATCCTACCGCTTACCATCTACCAGAATATGTGGGTGAAGAAGGTGGTGGCGTTGGTGATATTGACCCTTCTGAACGTGATTCACTGTTTGAAGATGCTGCACGATTAGTGGTACAAACACAGCAAGGATCTACGTCTATGATTCAACGGAAGCTTAAACTTGGTTACAACAGAGCAGGAAGAATTGTGGACCAATTGGAAGCGGCTGGAATACTTGGCCCCTTTGAAGGATCGAAGGCAAGACAAGTACTTGTGCCCGATGAAATGGCTTTGGAACAAAAATTGAAAGGAGATGTGTAAATTCGCAGCCATGAGAATAATAGCACTACTCCTCCTCCCATTCCTTGCAGTGGGTCAATCGCATCAAGAAGCGAAATCTCTCCTAAACAAAGTTTACGAGACCACCCTTGCGTTGAAATCGCAGCATATTTCATTTACGAATACTATTGCCGCGCCAAGTAATGGAGGAATGAAAGAACGAAGTTCAGATGGTGAGCTGTATGCTATTGGTGAGAAAGTGCGTATTAAAACGGATGCCTTTGAATTCCTCTCGGATGGCAATAATGCCTACCTCATTTATCCGGAAGATGAAGAAATCGAAAAAACTGCATCAGGAGAAGAAACTTCCCTGAGTCCAGCAGATATATTGAAGAATTATCAGAGCGGATACAGTTATAAAATGGCAGGAAAGGCAATTGAAAATGGTAAAAGCATTCAATATGTAGTGTTGAAGCCTGTGGCAAGTGAAGAAGTCAAGGAGATACTGATTGGAGTTGATACAAAATCGTTACTGCTGGAGAATTATACCCAATATGGTACGAACGGCATCAATACAACGTTTACAGTAAAAGCATACGAAACCAACATCCCACTAAATGCGGACATGTTTAACATCAACGCTAAAGAGTTTGAAGGCTTCTACCGACTATAGCAATGAATAAATTAGACTGGTACGTCTTAAGGAGTTATCTAAGGCCATTGTTTCCTACCGTGGGAATTATGGTCTTTTTCTTTTTGATGCAGATGGTTTGGAAGTACGTAGATGACCTTGCTGGCAAGGGCATTGAATGGTACGTCCTTTTGGAACTCATGCTGTATTGGGCCGCCAGTGTTGTACCGTTTGCTCTTCCAGTAAGTGTACTTTTCGCCTCTTTATTCACTTTTGGGAATTTCGGCGAACATTACGAAATGGCAGCTATGAAGAGCTCGGGGATTAGTCTTTTTCGTGGAATTCGCTCTTTAATCATACTGAACATAGGCATCGCTTTTGGAGCATTTTATTTCTACAACAATGTCATTCCAGTTGCCAATTTGAAAGGGCAAAGCCTATTAATTAACATCGCCAAAAGTAAACCTGCATTTCACATTACACCTGGAATTTTCTATAACGGCTTTGAAGGGTACAGTATCAAGATTGGCGAGAAACAAGGTGATGGTGAACAACAACTCAGTGACATCTACATCTATGACCATAAGGTCAATAAGAAAGGTAATCACAAGGTATTGACCGCAGCTAGCGGAATCATGCGAACAATAGCCAATGATCAATACCTCGAAATCGAACTCCATGAAGGTGCCACCTACGAGGACATCGTAAAATCGGACCGTGACGAACGGAAGAAAATGCCTTGGGCGTACAGTTCTTTTGACACGGCTTACATCCGATTTAATTTGGGCACCTTTGACAATGCCAACCTATACAAGACTCGGAAACGAGACTTTATGATGCTGAATACCAGTCAGCTTAAATTAAAGGCAGACACGCTCTCTCAGCAGATGAAAGAACGAGAAAGCAATTTTGTCAAAAATCTGAATGGCAAGTACAAATTCGACTACATCGAATTAGCAACGGGAAACTCAGACGATGTATTGCGCGAAGATTTAATGAAGAATTTATTGAGTGGGATGCGTTTACGAGCCTCTCAAAATGCTATTCGTCTCGCGCGATCCAACCTCGATTATTTGCGTCAAATGGACCGTGAAATGGATTGGAGAAATGAAACACGCCTTCGTCATTGGTTGGAATATTATAAAAAGTACGCTTTAGGGGTGAGTGTATTAATCATGTTCTTCATTGGCGCGCCCTTAGGAAGCATTATTCGTAAAGGAGGCATAGGGTTGCCGTTGGTGATTTCCACCATAGCATTTTTAATCTTCCACGTATTGAATACGACTTTTGAGAAGATGGGACGTGAAGAGCTCATGGAACCACTTATCGCAACGTGGCTTCCCACAATGATTTTGGCGCCAATCGCTTTTTGGTTAACCTACAGTGCCTCCACGGACAAATCGCTTATTTCAGGCGAATGGTTTAGTGCTTTAAGTGCCCGTTGGAGCAAGAAAAAGAGTGATGAATAAAGTACTCATTCTTTCAAATAAGATTCCCTACCCCGCTGAAGACGGAAGTTCCATTGCCATGGCTAGGTTACTCGAAGCCTTTGAGGCCGCCAATGCCTTCGAGATTTGGTATTATGCCATTAACCCAGAAAAGCATACTAAGAACCCAGATGTATTCAATAGTAAGGCCTTAGGAGTTCATTTTAAACACTTCAATTGGAATACCTCTCCTTCCGTTTCAGGTGCGTTTATAAATCTGATTAGTGGTTCTCCATACCATGTCAGTAGATTTTTAATACCGCCTGTAGTAGACGAATTAAATTCATTTAAGGACCAATTCTTTGATACCATTTTATTGGAGGGTGCGTTTATGGGGCAATATTTTGATTTGGCAAAGCAAAAAGCACAACGCGTCATATTAAGAGCCCACAATGTAGAATGGGAAATTTGGGACCGATTGTCGCAAAATGAATCGAACCCCATTAAGAAGTCTTATCTGAAACTTCAATCCAAACGATTAGAACGTTTCGAATCCGATTTAAGCCAAAAAGTCGACGCCATTTGGACCATCTCTCCAAAGGATTCTATATGGTTTAAAAGGTTCAACGAAAATGTTGGCTTCTTTCCTAATACCGTTATTGAACAAGCCCCTCCGTCCAAGATTGAGCCAAAGACCTGTCATCACCTTGGCGCATTGGATTGGGCACCAAATGTTCAAGGCATTCAGTGGTTTTTAGATGAAGTTTGGCCATTAGTCTTGAAGCAGATTCCGGAGGCCCAATTCCACATTGCGGGAAACAATCCACCAAACAATTTAGCTTTCAATACAATTGAAAATGTCCATTTTCATGGTCGCGTGGCAGATGCTAACCAATTTCGGGAAGCATACGGCATCAGTATTGTTCCACTCTTGGCAGGATCGGGTATGAGAATAAAGATTCTTGAACTGGCCGCTCAGGGTATTCCTATGGTCAGTACACCAATCGGTGCCGAAGGTATTTTCGAATTTTCCACGGAGAACAACTTCATTCAATCGGAACCGGAACAAATGGCAACTGTACTTGTGCAATTAATGCTACATCCTGATCATGCACTATCTCAAGGTCTTAAAACTCGCGAGGACATCTTGAATAGATTTGGAATGGGCGCTACCTTGCAGGCCTTAAATACGCTATGGGAACAATAGCCCTTTACATATTCTTCATCGCTCTATTTTGGGTCCTAACCCCCTACCTCATCTATCCAATGTGGCAGATGGTATTTCCCGGTAAACACAAGGGCTATAGCTATACCGAAAGTGCGCCAAAGGTGAGCGTAATTTTCGCAGCATACAATGAGCGTGCAGTCATTGAAGAAAAAATCGAAAGTATTTTCACCACCAACTATCCTCAGGAGCAGGTGGAAGTTTGGATCGGATCGGATTTAAGTGATGATGGACAAGATGATATCATTCGTTCCCTCCAATCGAAGTATCCCAATTTGCATCTGCATATAAACGCTGTTCGTTCTGGTAAATCGGCAACCATCAATAAGCTCGTTGAGCTGTGTGATGGCGAGGTTATTATAGCAACGGATGCGAATATCATCTTCAACGAAAAGACTATTGAGGAATTAGTGCGTCCAATAGCAACTGGAGAATATGCAGCCGTTGCAGGAAATCTTAGCTACGATTCCAATACCATTGAAGGGAATACCGCCAAAACCGAAAAGGTATATCTGAACTTAGAGAATAAGATCCGATTGGCGGAAAGTAATAAATATGGGTTCTGTTTAGGAATGGAAGGTGGACTCTACAGCATGCACAAATCACTTTGGAAGCCAATTCCCCCAAATACATTCATGGAAGACTTTTTCCAAACAGTACAACTTATTCAACGCGAAAAATGCATTTACTACAACCCTAAAGCCTTCGGTTTTGAGGACGTAAGTACTTCATTGAAAGAAGAGTTCAAGCGCAAAACAAGAATAAGTATTGGCAATTTTCAAAACCTGAATAGATTCAAAGCGCTCGTTCTAAAGAATCCATTTCCATTTGGCACCGCATTTATGATGCACAAGATTATGCGCTGGACAACCCCTCATGCGTTGATATTCCTCCTTTTGACAATGCCTTTCATACCCTTTGGGCCTGCGTTGCTTGCCTTTGGTTTGAGTATTCTAGCGATAGAATTACTGATGTACCGAGGCGCAGGACCTTTGATGTACTTTTGCGCTATGAACGTTGCCATGCTCAAGGGGTTTATTACCTACAGCAAAGGGGTCCAATCCAGTGTATGGCAACCCACAAAAAGAAATCAAGATGAGTCTTAATACCATTGAAGAAGCACTAGCAGATATTATTGCAGGGAAAGTAGTCATTGTTGTAGACGACGAGGATCGCGAGAATGAAGGCGATTTTGTTGCTGCGGCATCTCAGGTTACGCCTGATATGATCAACTTCATGGCAACCGAAGGACGAGGACTTATTTGTACCCCCATATTACCCCAGCGTGCTGAGGAGTTGGACCTGCCTCCAATGGTTTCGAATAATACGGATCCAAATAAAACTGCATTTACGGTTAGTATTGACAGAATAGGTGAAGGATGTACTACGGGCATAAGCGCCTACGATCGCTACATGACCGTTAAAGCGTTGGTTGATCCTTCAATTAAGCCCGATCAGTTGGCTCGTCCGGGGCATATCTTCCCTTTGATTGCTAAACAAGGTGGTGTATTACGCCGCGTTGGTCATACTGAGGCCGCGGTAGATCTCGCTCGTTTAGCCGGTCTACCTCCTGCAGGAGTAATCGTTGAGATTATGAATGAGGATGGTACAATGGCACGTCTGCCTCAGCTCCTAGAAATCGCAAAGAAGCATGATTTAAAAATTGTTTCTATTGAGGATTTAGTTGCCTACCGCATGCAGAAAGAAAGCTTAATTGAACTTGCGGAGAAATTCGAGATATCCACCCCACACGGTGACTTTACCCTGCATGCCTTCGAGCAAAAGACCAACCATCAAGTGCACATTGCATTAACGATGGGTTCATGGGATCAGGAAGAGAATGTTCCCGTTCGAATACAAAGCGCAGGAGTGGCAAACGACATCTTCCATCTTCTTACGAGCAATGAATCGTCGCAGCTGGAGCGTTCTCTAAAATCGATCAGCACGCGAGGAAAAGGGGCAATCATTTACATGAACCAAGAACCAGGCGGAAATAATCTTCTGAATAGAATTCGAACATTCAAGGCTAAGACGGAAGGTTCTGGTACATCGTTTAGTAAGGACACCCGTGATTTTGGTGTGGGCGCACAAATCATTCGCTTTTTAGGAATCAAAAACATAGATTTATTGACGAATAACCCAATCAAGCGTATAGGTGTACACGGATATGGGTTACATATTGCTCAAAATTCTCCGCTCAATTGAATCCGAACAACACCATAGCAGCCGCATTTCGCTTTTACCGCGAATCAAGTTCGCAGCCTACTATTGGTGTAATGCTCTTACTTACAGGTGTTAGCGGGATTTTCGAAACGCTCCCAATATTAGCTTCATTGCCCTTGTTGCGAAGCATCTTTCTTGGACAGGAGCACATTCAAGTGATGACTCATGCCCTTAGCTGGCAGAAATATGGATTGTTACTTTTACTCTTGTTGATCTTCCGATTTCTTATGGGGTACCTAAGCCAGTTCTATAATGGCAAGGTTCGGACCGAGTTAATTACACAGTCTAAATCGGTTGAAAACACTTCCAAACAGGCACGTTTTAATTACGGCAAAAAGACCCAAGCATTGAATTTTCTATTCGTTGGATGGTCCCAATTAGTACCTGGAGTATTATTCTTTTTTGGTGGACTGTATGTAATGCCGCACTTTGGAGTCTTAACGCTTATTATTCTCCTACTTTGGGTTTTTCCAATGCGATGGATCAAGAAAAATCAAGATACTACGCATCAAAACGTGGTCTCTTTACAAAGTGAATCCGATGAATTTCAACCCTCCCTGTCCAAACAATGGGGCGCTTTGAAGATTAAAGCCATTCATTGGGACTCAATAAATAAGAATGCGAGAGAATTCATTATTCTAACGACACTGATAAGTGCACTGATCCTTAGCCAATTTTATGTTGGAATTTCAGGTGACGCATCCCTTCTTGCCATCATCATGGTTCTAAGAGGTATGCAACAGCTGTATACCGCGTATATCATGTCTCAACAACTTTCAGGACTGCGAGGGTACTTTATAAATTCTTAATACGCCTATAGGTAAGGATATTGTACCTTTACATACAAATAGTACAAGCCGTTTCACCTATGAAGAATTATTTAATTGCAATTACCATTGCATCTGTAGGCTTATTCAGCTGTCAGTCGGATTTAGTCGATCCTACCAACGTTGATATAATTGCCGAACCCGCCATAGCCTTACCCTTGGGTAATGTTAATCTCACGATGGAGCATCTTCTTGCTCCAGATGATAGTCTCATATACAACGATAATGCAACTTATAAAGTAGTTGTCGCTCAAGACAGTGTTTTTGGGATTAATGTAAACGATTTGATTGAAATACCTGCCCAAAGTCCATCAAGCAGCAGTATTTCCATGGGAACTATAGCAGTTGATAATGTTACTTTGAGCCAGAGCATTGCTCTAGGAACAGTGGCAAGTGATGCAGGATTAACTACTCTATCAGCTGCACACGGAAGCAATGCGCCGTTCCCTTCAATGAATGAAAGCAATGTTGGAACCTATGGAGGAAGTGGTTTTGGTTCCTTTACCAGCGCATCGTTCTCAAACGGAACATTGACATTGGAATTAACCAATAACTGGCCTGTTGTTGTTTCAATGGGGATTGACTTAGTGAATACTGCAACTGGAAGTACTATTGTATCCTATGCGCTGAACAATGTCAGCGCAAACGGAGGTACGGCTTCAAATGCACAATCTTTGGTAAATAAAACACTTCCTAATAGTGTAGGATTTAAAATCACCTCTCTTACCTCTCCAGGATCGGGAACGACCTTCGTAGGAATTGACACGACCGATAATCTAGTTCTAGATATTTCTTCGGCAGGTTTAGAAGTGTATAACGCAGTAACAGAAATAACCACTCAAGATATCTCTTCAGATACCCAATATGTTGACTTAGGCACTGGTGGGAGTGAAGAACTCCGCGAATTAATGCTTGCGACTGCAAGCTTTGATTATGAATTCACTTCGTCTTTGGCTGAAGATCTTGAACTAACATTAAATTTCCCGGGTTCGGACCAAAACGGTGTTGAAATTGATACGACCATAACAATCACTTCTGGAGCAACCACTTCAGGTTCTATCAACATGAACAATACCATTTTAGACCTAACTCAAGACCCAACGCAAAACCATAGCAGATTACCAATAGCCGTGAGCGCAACATTGATTGGTTCTGGCAATATGGTAACTGTAGACAGCTCTGACGCCTTGAATATGACATTTGAAATGGCGAATCTTCAATTTGGCCATATCAAAGGATTCTTCGGTACGCAACAAATCACCATTGACCCAGGAAGTGTAGACCTGGCTATCGATTTCTTAGAAAACTTCGATGGTTCAATAAGCTTCGCTGAACCAAGCATTTCAATGGATGTGACCAATTCCATTGGACTTCCTATTCAACTCGTTCTGGATTTCGCTTCATACAAGGACGGAACCGGATATGCATTAAATGGACCAAATTACGTTTTACCCTACCCCACTACATTAGGTAATACTGCAACAGGAACGTTAACCTATGATAATACGAACTCCTCAATCGTAGATGTATTCACTCTGCCAAAAGACAGTATTGTTTATGGCGGTGAAGTCAATGTTAACCATGATACACTCACCTACGGAACCGATAATTTCGTAACAAACAGTTCATCTATTTCAGGAAACTTGTTAATGGAGATGCCATTCTATTTTACCGCATCGGGACTTGGATTTTCTGATACCTTGGCTACAAATCAAAGCAATTCGAACGCACTACCTGCAGGAGCAACACTCGAGAGTGCAAAACTCTTGCTTCAGACCACCACCACCCTACCTCTTGATGCATCCATAACTCTTAAGTTCTACGATGTGAACTGGATTCAAATCCACACGATCAATATGGGCATAATGGAAAGTGGAACACCGGATGCATCTGGCATTATCAATACACCAAATGTGCTAAGTACAGAAGTAGCACTGAATGCAGCAGATGCTAAATCCGTGCTCGATGCGGTTCATATTATTGCTGAAGCAAGCATGGAAACCTACAATGCTGGCAATGACCCTGTCAAACTTCGAACAGATGCTTTCATTGATCTAGATCTTGGCGTTGAACTAGAAGTAAATTACCAACTTTAAATAACAGATGACGATGAAAAAGTTTATCACACTATTAGCCGTAAGCGTCACTGTTCTAGCAAACGCACAAAACTTTAGCACCTTCGGATTATCAGGCAATCCTGACAACCTAATACAAAACCCAGGTGCAGATCCTAAAACAAAGTTCCACTTGAACTATTTTGGAATGCATACTGACGCATTACTTAGTGAGACTGCAGGTGACCTTTTTGCTACTACGGATATCCTTAAGAATATTTCAGATTTAAATGCCCCTACTACAACCGCTAACAATTCGACGAATATCAATGCGTTGAATCTGGGTATAAAGCTTGGCAAGAACTTTGTCTTTGCGGGTTATAGTCAAAACATTGACCTAGGGGTAATAATGGACAATGATTTAGCTCAATTCGCTAAATATGGAATGGAAGACGTTAATGGCAATCTTAACCTATCCTATGTGGGAGATTTTAGTGATTTAGGAATTGCTGTTGATATCACTAACTCGAAAACCATAGGGATTCAACGCTCATTCCTGGAGGAGAAACTGCGTATTGGTTTCTCGGCAAGTCAAGTTGGATATGTATCAGGTCTTCGTTTCGATGCCAATTCGTTTAATATTGCGAGCACACCAACATCTATTGTTGGCCGTAATGAGTTGAACGTCAACTACGACTGTACTCTAGCAGGTTCAAATTTACTTGATCCTACATACTCGGCTACTGACATTACTGAGCTGAATGAAGATGTAATCATGCCATTGAGCATGCTAAGAAGCAAAGATTTTAGCAGTTTAGTGAACTACATGTTGGGAAGCACACAAAACACGAATTCATTCGCATTTGGAACCACATTCGAGCCTATTAAGCAACTTACCCTTCAGTTCAGTATGAGTGGCTTAGGTGCTGAGACCTTTACCCTTTCTTCGGATTACGCGAAAAAGATAGAAGGTGGTGTTGCTATAACTGGATTTGAATATGTAAGTCAAGCCGGCGATACATTAGCCAATGCTGTAAAACAAGAAGTAAACGCCTTCACCTCCGATATTCAAAATGGGCTTTCGACTTCATTGAATGCCACGACTTATTCTTACAGTTATGATTTACCACAGGTAATGAATGCTGCAATGAACTATAATTTGAATAAGAACTCATACGTAGGTATACATTACGCTGCTCGTTCTAAATCAAATATGGATTACAACTACCTAGGCTTCACTTCGTTGCTATGGTTGCATAAGAACTTCCAACTCAAAGGAGGGTATTACATGTCTATGGACGAGAATAATTTAGATCTCGTTAATGCCGTTGTACAATTCAGAATAAGCCCATTGATGCAGGTATATGTAGGCTCATCTACTGTTGGTGATGTTGCTACTATTGCTGCAAATTCTAACAAAGAAACTATTATGGTTGGTGCAGCTACCTCTCGAGTCAACTTCACCGCTGGTGTCAGTATGGTATTCTTTGATAACCGATTCAAAAAGGATAAAGATTCAAAGAAGAAAGCATCCGATGCGAAGTCACTTTCACCGGCTGATCAAAAAAAGGTCGATGATGCTTATAAGAAAAGCGAAACAGTAAAGGACAATAAATAATAAAAAGCCCGGCTTCGCCGGGCTTTTTTATGCTATAATTTTTCTTAACGAAACCATAGGGCCATTATCTACATCTATGGCATCGAATTGCAAGTTAGACGTTCTAAACTCAGATTCGAAGCCAGCTATTTTTGTCCTACAAAAAGCCGTAAATCGCTTCACGTCGCCAGAATCTAAGACCGTTCTGGTATTCAATTCTAGATCCTGTACCAAGGAGCCGCTTAAGCCCTTTCCTTCGATCTCCATACTATTGCTGTACATCATGAAGACTCGAACATTGTGTCCTGCGTGTCTGAGCTTATTCACATTTTGAACTAAGCCTACTTGATCTTCATGGTATATGTCCGTAAAAACTAATACTTGGGAACGTTTTGGTATACGAACCAATAACTGCTGGATGGCTTCTTTGAAGGTAGCATTGGTTTTTGGAGCTTCATCTATTCCCTTTATGTGATTTAAAATTTGATGAATATTCTCCTCCTTATTGGAACTCTCGAAAAAATTGAGACGTTCCCCGTGTACTTCCATTAGCCCCAGGGCATCGCGTTGTTTTTGAATTAATGCTGCAATGAGTACCATCAATTTTAACGTCGTCTGCCACTTACCCTCAGGTGCCTGCATACTTGAACTGGAGTCAAAAAGAAAATACGAACGCATGTTTGACTCAGCCTCAAACTGCTTGGTTAGATATCGATCCGTCTTCGCTAATACAGACCAATCAATATGCTTTGGAGAATCTCCCGGAACGTATTGACGATGCTGCGCAAATTCTACGCTATAGCCAAAATCAGGGCTGCGATGCAGCCCTGACATGAATCCGCGAACTCGCTCTTGAGCCCACCAGTA
>CAYNLA010000013.1:0-26015 GCA_964397915.1 uncultured Polaribacter sp.
CTTTCAGATCCAACGGATACACTTCAGAATGTACGAGTTAACCTTCAAGCGTTCCCGCCACCGCCGAACTCTTCAGTAGCGGTACTAAACTGGAATACTTGGTTAAGAGGAGATACCAACACAGTATACGATGTATGGGTTGAAGCACCGATTAATTCAGGTTCTTGGGTACAAATTGGAAGTACTGATGACTTTACGTACACAGATTCAGTGGCGTTCTGTGGCGAGTGGTTGAACTACCAAGTACGTTATCATACGACATGTGAGAGCACCACTGACAGTGGATTTTTCTCCGATAAAACGCCTCCATCACCAGTGGTCTTTGACAGCGTCACGGTGGCTAATGGTAATCTTGCTGCATTGTCATGGGCCGGTTCTTCCGATAGTGATGTAGTATTCTATCGTATTTATAGAAAGGATAATTCTGGTTTTTACCAACCCATTGATTCTATTTCAGCGGCAGATCATGCTACCTCCATGCCTTGGATTTATGCATTGTCAAATGCTGAGAATGAAAGTGAAACGTACTTAATTACCGCCGTAGATAGTTGTGGTAACCAGAGTTCGGTCGGGAACACTATTCCTTCTAGTACTATATTCTTGAACCTTGGAGTTGATCCATGTGATGGATATGCCCGAATTCGCTGGAACACCTACAAAGAATGGACTCAAACACAGCCCGCTGCTTACAATCTGTACGCAGATATCACCGATCCTTTAGGAGGTGTGATCACTGGGGTATTACTAAAAGGAGGGAATCTTGACACGACCTTCAATCATTACGGTATTATTAACGGATATACCTACTGTTACTACGTAAGAGCAGTAGATACTACAGGTACTATTTCGTCAACTTCGAACCGTGTATGCAATAGCTCAGCAGTTGTTCAAGGTTCTAAAGTTCTTTACCTCGGTCGTGCATCCGTGAATTCTCAAAATGGAGTGGATCTGTATGCATATATCGACAAAGATGCAGACGTTATTGATTTCCAGATTCAACGTGCTGACGACCTCATCGGTCCATATTTGACCATTGGAACCGTTGCTAAACCTGCTTTGGGCCCATGGGAGGTTAAATTCATTGACTTTACCGGTGATCCAAACAGTCGCCGTTACTACTATAGAATAGCATCTCGTGATTCATGTGGTGCCATGGATACAATTTCCAACTTAGGGACGAATATCCTTTTGGGTGTGGAAGCCATAGGCAACTTAACGAATCAATTGATGTGGACATCGTATCGCGATTTCGATGCTGGAGTAGAAGTGTATGAAATTTACCGTTCCATAAATGGCGGTGGTTCGTATTCTCTTGCCGGCAGCACTAGTGATACGGCATTCTTAGATGATATCAAGCCGTTTTCAACTAGTAAGGGCAAGTTCTGTTATTATGTGAAGGCAGTTGCAAAAGATGGAATTATTCCTTGGAGGGATGAATTTGGCGAGAAATTCAATGCTCGTTCGAATGTCGCTTGTGCCGTACACAAAGCACGTTTATGGGTGCCAAGTGCCTTCAATCCTAAATCAGATGTAGTTGAAAACCGCATTTGGAAACCTCAAGGCGTCTTTGCTAGACCAGATAGTTACACATTGTTCATTCAAAACCGTTGGGGACAAGAAGTCTTCAGAACGAACGACCTGAATGAAGGTTGGGATGGTATGATTGGTGGTAACGAAGCCAAGATGGGAGTTTATACCTATTATATTAAGTACAGAAGCATTGAAGACGTGCCGATTGAAGAGCGCGGTAACTTCACCTTATTGTACTAATTGTTAAAAGAATATAAAACCTTTACGGGCGGCCACAGGCCGCCCGTTCTGTTTCATTTAAATTGCTTAATTTTGGGCGCAATTCAAATCGGAATTGCAATGCCTTACAACAACGACAAAGTCCTCAGTTTAGGTTTGACGTACGATGATGTACTTCTCGTACCGAATTACTCTGAAGTATTACCAAGAGATGTAGATTTAAGTTCCAAGTTCACTAGAAACATTGGGATGAAAACTCCAATTGTATCCGCAGCGATGGATACGGTTACTGAAAGCGCGATGGCTATTGCTATCGCCCAGGAGGGAGGTATTGGCGTTATTCATAAAAACATGACCATCGAACAACAAGCGATGGAGGTTCGCAAAGTGAAACGTGCGGAGAGCGGAATGATTTTAGATCCGGTTACCTTATCTAAGGACTCTACGGTGCGTGATGCCAAAGCGATGATGGCAGAGTTTAGAATTGGTGGTATCCCTATTACCGATGAGAATAAAGTCTTGGTCGGTATCATTACAAATCGTGATTTGCGCTTTGAAAAGGACAATGACCGTCTAATCAACGATGTTATGACCAAGGGCAATTTGATAACCACTAAGCCCAATGGTACAATGGAGGAAGCGGAAGCGATTCTCCAAGAACATAAAATTGAGAAACTACCAGTAGTTGATGAGAACTACAAGTTGGTCGGTTTGATCACATATCGAGATATCACTAAAATCAAGATTAAACCCAATGCGAATAAAGACCAATATGGTAGACTTCGCGTTGCAGCTGCAGTTGGGGTTACCCATGACGTAGTTGAACGTGTAGCGGCGCTTCATGAGAGCGGCGTGGATGCGGTTATTATTGATACTGCACACGGTCACACTAAGGGTGTGGTAACTGCATTAAAAAGCGTTAAAGCTAAATTTCCTTCATTAGACGTCGTTGTTGGAAATATTGCAACAGCCGAGGCAGCGTTGTATTTGATGGAGGCTGGTGCGGATGCTGTAAAAGTTGGAATTGGGCCAGGGTCCATCTGTACAACTCGCATCGTGGCAGGTGTCGGTTATCCTCAGCTTAGTGCGGTTATGGAAGTCGCAAAAGCCATCCAAAATAGAATTCCAGTAATCGCAGATGGTGGTATTCGATTCACTGGTGATATCGTCAAAGCCATTGCTGCAGGAGCGGATAGTGTAATGCTCGGCTCAATGTTCGCTGGAACAAAAGAAAGCCCGGGTGAAACCGTTATTTACGAAGGGAGAAAGTATAAGACCTACCGAGGCATGGGTTCTGTGGAAGCAATGACCGACGGTTCAAAAGACCGTTACTTCCAAGATGTGGAGGACGATGTGAAAAAATTGGTACCTGAAGGTATCGTTGGCCGTGTGCCCTATAAAGGTGAAGTTGGTGAAGTAATGTACCAATTCATCGGTGGATTACGCGCTGGAATGGGCTATTGCGGTTCCAAAGACGTAAACACTTTAAAAGAAACTGCTCGTTTTGTACAAATTACCAGTGCAGGGATGTCTGAAAGTCACCCGCACAATGTGAGCATTACAAGAGAAGCACCTAACTACAGTAGATAAATGAAAAGAATCAGTTTTGTACTCCTTGCGGCTTTAGCAATGGGGTTGGGCGCAAATGCCCAAGAAAAATCCATCCTATTTGAAGTAGGAGATGCGGTTCAGGTCACTGCTGAAGAGTTTAAAGCAGTATATCAAAAGAACAAAGGAGTAGGAGCAGCGATTGATCCAAAAACTCCAGAAGAATACCTGGACCTTTACATTACATTCAAATTAAAAATTGCAGAAGCATATGCGCAACAGCGCGACACAGCTTCTCAGTTTAAGAGTGAATTCGGAGGCTATAGAGCTCAGTTGGCAAAGCCTTACCTCAGTGATCAAGGAGCAGAGCAAGAATTGCTAGACGAGGCTTATGCGCGCATGAAAGAAGAGGTTCGTGCTGCACACATTATGATTGCCTTAGATGGTGATGCTCTTCCAGCCGATACGTTAAAAGTATACAACCAATTGTTAGAATTGCGTTCGACGATATTGAAAGGCAAATTGACGTTTGAAAATGCAGCTCGTACACAGAGTGCGGATACTTGGAGTGCGAAGCAAGGAGGAGATTTAGGTTTCTTTACTGCTTTTAGCATGGTTTACCCATTTGAATCGGCGGCTTACGGCCTTGAAATTGATGAGATTAGTATGCCTATTCGTTCTCAGTATGGCTATCACTTAATCAAATTATTGGATCGCCGACCTGCAAGTGGTACGGTGCGTGTGCGTCATATTTTCTTTGGTTCAAACAGTGGCGCCGAGCCAGCTCAAGCCCAACGTGCAGAACGAAGTGCGAATGAAATCTACACGCGCTTGCAGAATGGCGAGAACTTCATGGATTTATTGGAATACAGTGAAGACCGCAGGACAAAAGATAAGATGGGTGAGTTACCGGAATTTGGAATCAATAAGATGATGCCAGCATTCGAAGACGCTGCTTTTGCCTTAGAAAATCCTGGCGATTATAGTGCACCTGTCCAAACGTCTATTGGTTGGCATGTAATCCAATTGATTGAAAAAAAGCCAATCGGTTCTTATGAATCATTGGAAAAGGAATTGTCTAGAAAAGTTAAGCGAGACAGTCGTAACACCATTGGTGCGAAGCGATTTGTGAAGCAATTGAAGCAAGATTACAACTTTAAAGTTGACGAGCGTGGCTATGCGTATGCTAAGAAGTTGGTTGATATGACTTCATTCGCTGCACATACTTGGGAAGTACCAAATCGATTCCAAGATAGAACGGTCGCTACTTTTGCTGATCAAAGTGTTAAGGTTGGTCAATTACTTGAGTTTTGGGCTCAAAACCAAAATGTCGAAGTAGGTGGAAAAGGCGATGAGTTCTTGCGTTTACAATTTAATACGCTCTGTAACGATAAGGTCGTAGCTTACGAGGACAGCCAGCTAGAACGCAAGCATGCGGATTTCAGAAACTTGGTTAGAGAATACAAAGAAGGTATTTTATTGTTTGATCTTACCCAGGATGAGGTTTGGGAAAAGGCCGCTAAGGACAGTTCAGGTATCGCCGATGAATACGAGTTGATTAAAGAAAATTTTCTTTGGGAAGATCGTATTACCTACAACTATTGGGTTTGCACTGAACAGCGCGATGCCAAGAAAATCGCGAAGTGGCTTGAAAAAGGCCGTAGAGACAAGGTCGATGAACTTCTTGAGAATCAAGATGCTCTGAATATTGCCTACGCTTCGGGTTTAGCTCAGCAAAAGGATGAACCCGTACTGCAAGAAATTTGGAACACCGATAAAGGTACCTATGGTCCAGTAGAACTTAGTAGTGGAGGGTTTGCCGTATTGTACGTGGAAGAGTTATTACCTGCAGGACCTAAAGCTTTGAATGAAATTAAGGGATTGGTGATTGCAAGCTACCAAGACCGACTTGAAAAAGCGTGGGTTGAGGCATTGAGTGAAAAGTTTGAAGTACGCATAAACGAAGAAGTTAAAGCTGCAGTTTTTGCTGAGTTGAACTAATGCGTAAACTCTTCTTAATAGCGTCGTTGGGGCTCTTTGTGGGCTGTGTGAATCAGGATTCAGATCCTGAGTTATTGGCACAGCTAGGGGCTTCGAAGCTCTATTTGGAAGATGTAAAGGAACGACTGCCAGCACCAGGCAGTATGGAGGTTGCCGATAGTACGTCGTATGTCAACTTAATCATTCGCAATTGGGCCAAGAATGAACTTCTTGTTCAGGCTGCAGAATTCAACTTGAGGACTGATTTACAGAATTTTGAAGATCTGGTCGAGCAGTACCGTAATGATTTGTTGAAGCATGCCTATATCGATCGGTATATTAATCAACACCTTGATACAAACATTTCGGATAGTGAAATAGCGGCCTATTATGAAAATAACAAAGCCAATTTTGAACTAAAAGAGCGCATCGTTCAGGCGAAGTACCTGGCCGCACCGATTGGAGCACAAAAGGTAGATTTGGCGAAACGATGGTTTACCTCATCAAATCAGCAAGAGCGCTTTTTGGACTGGGCGGAGGTATTTGCGACCAAACAAAGTAATTATCAAGATTCAGTTTGGGTACCATTGGATGATTTTATTGATGAGATTCCGTTATCCGTAAGCAACCCATATTCCTTTTTTAATCGAACCAAGAAATTTTCATGTGAAGACACTGTTCTTGTGTATTTTGTGGAAGTAAACGACGTCCGATTTGAAGACAATTACAGCCCTCTAGAATACGTTTCTGAACGGATTCGAAAAGTGTTGCTAAATAAGCGCCGATTAAAATTAATCGAGCGTATTGAAGAAAACATAATTGAAGATGCAATTGAAGAAGGCACACTTATTATCTATTAGTTTATTCACCGTATTGGGACTTGCCGCACAAGCCCAACCTAAAACCGTCGATGGCGTTGCAGCAATCGTTGGGGGGGATATCATTCTGAAAAGTGAGATTGAAGAACAATACGACGTTTTCAATCGTCAAAATTTCGGTGAGTCGGTTAGTTACTGTGAAGTCTTCGAAGAATTACTGTTTCAGAAGCTATTGATACATCACGCAGAGATAGATTCAGTGACCGTTGGAGAAGATGAGGTTGAAGCTAACATGGACCGGAGAATCCAACAATTGATCATGCAAATGGGTGATCAACAAAAACTTGAAGAGTTTTATGAGAAATCGGTGGTAGAAATCAAAGAAGAAATGCGCACGTTAATCAAGGAGCAATTGGTTGCACAGCGCATGCAGATGACTATTGTCGAGGGCATTGAGGTTACGCCGTCTGAGGTTCGTTCGTTTTTCGAAAATCTTCCGCAGGACAGTGTACCATTGATTAACGCGGAAGTCGAAATTTCTCAAATCGTAAAATACCCGGAAGTAAGTAAAGAAGCTGAAGACGAGGTTATTGACAAGTTAGCTGGTCTAAAAGAGCGAATTGAAAATGGAACAAGTTTTTCATCCATGGCCATTCTCTACAGTGAAGATCCCGGATCGAATAAAAAAGGTGGCGAATACAAAGGCATTCAGCGCGGTGTATTCGTGAAGGAGTTTGAAGCAGTCGCATTTAATCTTAGAAAAGGGGAAATCAGCGATCCATTCAAAACGGAATTCGGTTACCACATTGTACAACTTTTAGAAAAGCGTGGGGAGGAATTGGACCTACGTCACATTCTTATTAAGCCGAAGTTGAGTCAAGAAGATTTGACGGAAGCTAAGAACTTCCTTGATAGCGTAGCGAGTGCAATAAACGCGGGAGAATTGGCATTTGAAGACGCCGCCCGTTTGTACAGCGAGGATGAAAATACCCGTTTTAATGGGGGTAAGATGAGTAATTTCCAAAATGGAAATAACAAATTCGAAATCAGTCAACTTGACCGTGGCCTCTTTGGTGTAGTGAATACGCTGGAAGAAGGAGCACTTTCCGAATCCACATTCTTCGTTTCCGACGATCAACGTGAGGCATTTAGAATAGTTCGTATGGACGCAAAATATGAACCGCACCGCGCGAATCTAGACTTGGACTTTACACGAATTAAAGGATTTGCATTGCAAGAAAAACAGGCACGTTTAGTTCAGGAATGGAAAGACGAGAAACTTTTAGAAACCTTCGTTAAGGTGAATTCTGGATACTATCCCTGCGATGACCAATTAAATTCTTGGAACTCCAACAATGACTGATACACAAATCATAGCATTATTGGAGCAAGCGCCATCTAAACTCAAGGCGTTTAAGGACGAAATCGCCAAATCAATCATAGGGCAGGAGGAGGCCGTTGATCTTATTGCCATGAGTTTATTGTGCAAAGGTCATAGTTTGCTCATTGGCGTTCCTGGTCTTGCAAAAACATTGCTGATTACATCGGTTGCCCAAGCTTTAGGATTGGATTTTTCTAGAATTCAGTTCACCCCGGATTTGATGCCATCGGATATCACCGGAACCGAGATGCTCAATGCGAATCGTGAGTTCGTATTCCATAAGGGACCCGTATTCGCCAATATTGTTCTTGCAGATGAGATCAATAGAACGCCACCAAAAACACAGGCGGCACTTCTGGAAGCGATGCAAGAGAAAAAAGTGAGCGTCGCGGGAAATACCATGTCATTGCCCAATCCATTTTTTGTACTCGCAACTCAGAATCCCATCGAGCAAGAAGGTACTTATCCTTTGCCTGAGGCTCAGCTTGATCGTTTTCTATTCAATATTAAAATGGACTATCCAACTGCCGCAGAGGAAGTTCAAGTAGTTCAATCGACTACCGGAGTGAATAGCGCCAACATAAATGCCATGATGTCTGCTGAAGATGTTTTGGCCCTGCAAGAAGCGGTGCGTGCTGTTCCAGTGACTCAAGATGTGGTTGAATATGCCGTGAATCTTGTGCGCAAGACACGACCCGGAACTGAAGGTGCTGCTCCGGTAAGCAATGAATATTTAAGTTGGGGAGCTGGCCCTCGTGCATCTCAGAGTTTAGTGTTAGCGGCGAAGGCCTTGGCGACGATGAAAGGCGAGGGAAGTCCTTCTGTTGCTCATATCAAAGCGGTAGCACGTCCTGTGCTTCGCCATCGCCTAGCGGTAAACTATAAGGCCAAAGGTGAAGGGTTGGACACAGATGCCATCATCACTCAATTGCTCTAAGCTGTTAAGACGCGTTAAAATCTTCCCGGAAGCATTTTAATCCCTTTATTTTAGTGGTATGCTTGAAGTGTTGCTTTCGAAATTGCGCAAACATTCTTTGACGGCCATCTTAACGGCCGCCGTTTTGGGTGCGCTATACCTACAATTAAGCCTGCTTTCAGGTGAATTGGAATTGCAACGTCAGCAATACGAGACGAAGGTCGGGGAAGTAGCAACTCAGTTGGATGCACGTGTCCGATTGCATGTTCGTAGAAAGAGTATGGGCGCCTTTAATAATCGGCCTTCCGGAGACAGTACGGTTACCATCAATACACCTATGGGGACTACGACCTTGCGTTGGTCTAGCGGGCAAGTTCAAAATGGACTGGGTTATGGAGGAATTGATTCAACCTTATTTGGCGGATTTTTTGACAACTTCCAGAGTTCTATGCCGTGGGAGGCTCAATTAAGTTACGATGAACTCGATAGTATTTTAGTTTCGGAGCTTAGGAAACAGGGTGTTAATGTAGAACCGAAATGGGCCATAGCTGAAAACGGCTATCTAAGTAGCTTGAGTTCTGAAGCGTTTGATGTACAGCTCGTTACCTTTAATTACATCATTGCTGAAAGCTTTTTCGGTCCCTCACGACAACTCCTCATCTACTTTCCAAAAGAAGGCTTCTTCCTTGCTAAACGCGTCTATTTAAGTTTATTAGCCGCGCTTTTGTTTGCGGTGGTCATTCTCTTTGCATTTTTCGGAGTACAACGTCAAGGCAAACGACAAAAACGTTTGGCAGATGTCAAAAGTGATTTCATCAATAACATGAGTCATGAGTTCAAAACACCTTTAGCAACAATCAATCTTGCTGTCGATTCACTGATGAAGAATGGCGAGAAAATGAATGGCGATCAAATGCGTTCGTATCTAGAAATCATTAAGAGCGAGAACAAACGTATGAATGCGCAGATGGAGAGCGTGCTGCAAATGTCGATGATGGATAAGGAAGAGTTGACCCTGACCAAAGATTGGTTAAAACTCGATTCGCTCGTACAAGAAGCCGTTGATCACTTCAAATTGAGTGTTCAGGATAGAGGTGGATGGATGGACCTCAATATTGAAGCCGGTAGCTATGATTTTAACGGCGATCAAACGCAGTTGAAAAGCGCTTTGACCAATCTCATTGACAATGCTATAAAGTACAGTGTAGAAGCACCTCAGGTAAGTATAAAACTCAATCAAAGTGGGGCGCATTACACCTGTTCTATTCGTGACCGAGGAATTGGAATGGATGAGGAGACACAAATCCAGGTATTTGATCGATTCTTCCGCGCTACTAAAGGAAATATTCATGATGTGAAAGGGCACGGTTTAGGCCTTTCGTTCGTTAAGGAAATAATTGAAAAGCACCGTGGAAGTATCCAGTTGGAAAGTACTTTACATGAGGGCACCACATTTACGATAAAACTGCCAAAGAGTTAAGTATGGAGAAGCAGCACATTTTATTGGTTGAAGACGATGTCAATTTCGGAAATCTATTACGAGATACGTTGATTTTCAATGACTTCGAAGTCACCTTAGAACGAGATGGAGTTCAGGGATTACGAGCGTTTAAACAAGGGACATTTGACTTGTGCATCTTCGATATCATGATGCCTAAAAAGGACGGCCTGACTTTAGCAACCGAAGTGAAGGAAATTGATAATGGTCAACCCTTGATTTTTTTAACTGCAAAGGGACAAAAAGAAGATATCATTGCAGGCTATTCGGCCGGTGCCGACGATTACTTGGTCAAGCCATTTGATACGGATGTACTCCTCTATAAAATTCAAGCCATCATTGGACGTAAGGCTGCAGAAACGGACGATGAGCCGGACGAGCTCACCTTGGGCAATTTCACGTTTTTCCCTAAAATCCGTCAACTTGAGCTAGGTAGTGAAAGCACACGTTTAAGTCCTAAGGAAAGTGAACTTTTGAAGTTAATGATTGCCTATAAAAATCAATTGTTACCTCGATCAAAGGCGCTGTTGAAGATTTGGAAAGAGGACAACTATTTTACGGGGCGTTCAATGGATGTCTATGTGGCAAAGCTTCGTAAATACTTAAAATCTGACGAGCGTTTGCGAATAGAAAATGTGCACGGTGAAGGCTTCCGATTGGTTGATGAGAGCTAAATCTCTTTTCTTCCTGGATTCGTGTGCCGCTCGAGTATGCGGACAGATTCGATTCTAGAATTCTTCGATTTTTTGGTAGAATACAGTAGATCGCTGGCGTGCTTTCTTGCACGTTGCAGGTTAACAATGGGTTCTCTAGGATAATTTCCGGTTTGCCAACCCTCCATGGCCCATTGCATAGGAGGTATTTTCCAAGGCTCGTGGATGTATTCCTCAGGGATGTCGCGCAACTCAGGAATCCACTCTTTAATAAATACTCCTTTAGGATCGTGGTCCTGACTTTGTTTGATTGGATTGTAAATACGAATCGTATTAACGCCTGTATACCCGCTTTGCATTTGAAATTGTGGGTAATGAATGCCGGGTTCAAAATCGGTAAATAGCCCCGCTAAATAATCGGCTCCCGGTTTAAATGGCAGCCATAAGTATTGGCTGTAGAAGCTCACCACCATAGCGCGCATTCTGAAATTTAAGTATCCGGTCTGAGTGAGGCAACGCATGCAAGCATCTACCAAAGGAACGCCTGTTAAACCGTCTTTCCATGCTTGAAATTTATGGGTATCCATTTCTTTTGAGGCATCCACGGGAACAAAAGCTCGATTGATAGGAATGTGTTCGTATTCTACTTCACTTTCGAATTTTTGCATGAAATGACTTTGCCATCGCAATCGGTCTTGAAAAGCTTTGAGATTGCGTTTACTACCAGGAACTTCTAGATCTCGAGAACGTTGAAAAACTTGGCGAACCGACAAGTTGCCCCAAGCGAGATGAGGCGATATTCTCGAGCAACCCTTTCTGCTTTCCTTGGGTTTGGAAATGCTCTTGGCATAGGAGGTGATGCGTTCAAGTAAAAAACTTTGAAGGACTTTTTCTGAACGTACTAAACCCCCGCGCTGAAAGTAGTTTGGTGGCAGTTCGGGAGCTGTTGCTGACCAATGTGGGAAAGGGTTGGGAAGGCATAATGAGGAGAATGCATCCCTAGGACTGCGTGGGGCAGGGGCATGTATTTCCGCATACCAATTTTTAAGCCAATGCCTTCTGTTTTTCAGACCTCTTGCCACCCCAAATGTGGGGTATTCATGCCAGTCGATTCCATGACTTTGAAACCATTGTTTAACCGCTTTATCACGATCATAGGTCCACTGAATGCCGATTTCCTCATGGCTGAAGACCCCTTTGATGTCGTAATGGTCTTGGACCGCCGGAAAGAAGTCTAATGCTTCTGCTTCAATGGCATGAACAGCGGTTTTCTCAAGCGTGTGATTAAGCGATTCGATAGAGTCCCAAACAAACTGCCATTGCCGTGGTGTATGTTGTGGTTGTTCCCATTGAGTAGGCTCTTTGAGGTATAGGGCGAGGATGGGTAGACCTTGGTCCACCGCCGCGCAAAGCGCGGCGTGGTCCTCAAGTCTTAGATCGCGTTTGAACCAAAGTATGTTTATGGCCGTGCGAGACACGTCTAGATTACGCTTTGACCACCGTCTACATGGACGATTTGTCCGGTCATCCAGCTGCTTTTATCTGAGAGAAGAAAGGCCGCCATTTCTGCGATATCTTCGACCTCACCGACGCGTTTCATTGGGTTGTTGGCACCAATGGATTCTTTCTTTTCGGGCGTTGATAGTAGTCGCCCTGCAAGAGGAGTATCCGTAAGTGATGGAGCAATTGCATTAATTCTGGCCTTGGGCGCCCATTCTGATGAAATCGCACGCACCAATCCTTCGATTGCTCCTTTGGAGGCACTTACTGTTGCATGAAATGGCATCCCGCGTTGAACGGCGACTGTTGAGAATAGCAAACAAGAGGGAATGCTAGTCGGGTTGAAGTTTTTCTGGGCTGCTTGCAGTGCATGTATGGCACCCATAACATGCAGGTTAAAATCGTCTACAAAGACTTCAGGTTTTAGGCCTTTGAAAGGTTTGAGGTTGATGGATCCAACGCTGTACATGAGTCCATCGATATTCTCGGGCATGCGATCGTCCCATGAATCGGAGAGTACGTCAAATTCTTCCCATTCAATGGTATGCGCAGGACCCTCATATGGCGTCCTGCTAAAAACGGTTACCTGATGTCCCTCGGCAGCAAGTAGTTCTGCTGTTGCTTTTCCAATTCCTTTGCTACCTCCAACAATTACGTAGTTCTTCATTCTTAGTTGTTTGTTCTAAGATTAAAACCCAAATTTTTAAAGGGTGTTCAGCAAATGCATAAAATACCCAAGGTGTGCCGTATTTTGGTCTTCTCAAAACCTATCATATGCAAACCGTTTTCATTGGGACAGCCCCCATTTCTTATGAAGATTACCATAAAATTTCTCTAGGTTCAGTTCGATTAGAGCTTAGTAAAGAAGCCGTACAGCGTATTTCGGCATCTCGAGCTTTTTTGGAGGACAAAACCGCTCGAAGTGAACGTCCGATTTATGGTGTGAATACTGGATTTGGTAGCCTATGCAATATTGAGATTGACGATGCGGATTTGGGCCAATTGCAAACGAACCTTGTTCGTTCACACGCATGTGGAATGGGCGAATACGTTCGACCCGAAGTCATCCGTTTAATGATTGCGCTTAAGTTAAAAAGCTTTGCGGTCGGGGTAAGTGGCATCCGATTAGGGGTTTGCCAAAGTTTGGTCGACCTCTATAATTCGAATGCATTGCCCGTAATTTATTCGCAAGGGTCTTTAGGTGCTTCCGGTGATTTGGCTCCATTGGCGCATATGTCTTTGCCGCTGCTTGGAGAGGGCAGTTTATGGTGGAAAGGAAATATTGCTGCGACTCAGGATGTATTGAAGGAATTAGGCAGTTCTGCTTGGACTACTTGGACCCTTGCATCAAAAGAAGGATTGGCTTTATTGAACGGTACCCAATTCATGTCTTCCCATGGAATCTACGCAATGCTTCACGCGCGAAAGCTCGATTACCTTGCAGATTATATTGGTGCTCTGAGCACAGCGGCACATGATGGACGCATTGAACCATTTACAGCAGGCGTGAATGCGACACGTCCACAAAAGGGTCAAGTATTGACGGCTTCACGAATTTATTCGTTGCTAAAGGATGCCCCCGTTATGCATTTGGAAAAGGCACACGTTCAGGATCCATATAGTTTCCGATGCATGCCTCAGGTGCATGGAGCCTCAAAAAATGCCTTGATGCACGCCATGGAGGTAATTGAGACAGAAGTAGATGCAGCAACAGATAACCCCGTCGTGCTCGAAGAGGAAGATGCAGTTATAAGTGCCGGTAATTTCCATGGCCAGCCATTGGCACTGGTTTTAGATTATGCGGCTTTAGCGCTGCACGAGTTAGGAAGTATTTCAGAACGAAGAACCTACCAACTCATTTCAGGAAGGAGAGGATTACAACCATTTTTAACGCCTAATCCAGGATTGAACAGCGGTTTAATGATTGCTCAATACACTGCAGCGGGTATAGTTAGCCAAAATAAGCAGTATTGTACGCCCGCATCGGCCGATAGTATTGAGAGCTCAAATGGGCAAGAGGATCATGTGAGCATGGGCGCAAATGCAGCTACCAAATTGCTCAAAGTGGTCGACAACCTCTACAGTATTTTAGGAATTGAAATGATTAATGCATCGCAGGCCTTGGCATTACGTGGCGCAGATATAGGTTCACTGCAAGTTCAAGTGGATGCGTTCCGGGAAGTAGTGCCGGTATTGGCTGAAGACCGTTACCTGCATCCGGACCTGATTGCGGCAGCAAACTTTTTAAGAGAAGATTGGGTTGTTTCTGATAACGTACTTTTGCGATCAAATTAACCCCAACATGAGTCAAGACCCATTTAAAGGACTTCGAGAAAAATTAGAAGAACGCAAGTGGCCTAATGTGTACTTGTTTAAGTTTATCGTTCCCGCAGATTCTCATAGTATCGCGGCGACAGAGGCTTTGTTTGATACCAAAATTGCTCAGGTGGAGTTGCGTCCGAGTAAGACCGGAAAGTTTGTTTCCGTAAGTGCAAAAGAAATGATGATGGATGTAGATAGCATCATCGAGCGCTACGAAAAAGCGATTCAGATAAAGGGCTTGATGGCACTTTAGGTCCAGCCCTCATAAACGCCTAGGCCAAATAGCGCATAATCCAATTGCGCCGGATCTTCTGGGAGTATTTGTCGAATGCTTTGGTCCAATTCCAGTACAGCCTTCCAATCGTTCTGTTTTCTAGTTAAGAGCCCAAGGCTTCGTCCAACTCTTCCACTATGTACATCAAGAGGCAAGGAGAGTAAGGTTGGAGAAATGTCGCTCCAAAGTCCAAAGTCGATTCCCTCTTTACTCGGCCGAGCCATCCATCGGGAGTACATCACCAGTCGTTTGCAAGCACTTCCAGTAAGCGGATCTCCGAAATGTTTTCCACCTCTTTGTGGTAGCCCATTTGCAAGCAAATATTTTTTAAATGAATGAAATGCTGGGCCCAAGTTTTCTGCGGCAGCAGGTAAGTGAGAATAGAAGAAATGTCCTAGGCTACGATAATCATTATACAGGCGTTGTAGCGCGAGAACTAGACCCTTGATGTCTGAATCAGTGAATGTTCGGTGCTTAAAACCTTTCAATGCATTCAAATCTTGATGCGTTGCCTCAAAGACGAAAGCGGCAGGACTTTGATCCATGCGGTCCATGAGCTCTTTACTTTTTGCTATGATGGTCTTTCGATTACCCCAGCTCAGTGTTGCTGCGATGAGCCCACTGATTTCTATGTCATGCGAATTCGAGAATTGATGCGGAATCTGAATAGGGTCATCAGCAATAAAGCTGTGCGTTGCGTATTGCGCGGCTTTCGTGCGCAGAAAATCGGACAGCTCAGAAGGGCTTAGTGTACTCATTTATCAAGGAGCTTCCCGTCTTGCATAACCCATTGTTTTTTGCCAAGGGCCGCTAATTCTTTGTTGTGGGTAACGACCACAATGGTTTGTTGATGTACTTCGTTAAGCTCCTTTAAGATGGCATGAACCTCTGCAGCATTTGCACTATCTAGGTTTCCTGTGGGTTCGTCGGCTAGTAAAATGTCGGGAGCATTGATCAACGCTCGTGCGATGGCGACACGCTGCTGTTCTCCACCAGAGAGTTGATTGGGGTAGTGGTCCAATCGATGGCCAACGCCTAATTGATTCAAAATCTCTTCCGCCCTTGCAGTATCATGATTATTGGACTTTCCGATCCAACGAGGCACCATAGTGTTGTCCAAGGCATTGAGCTCTGGCAACAGGTTGTGGAATTGAAAAACCAGTCCAACGCGCTCGTTTCTCCATTGATTTCGTTCCTTTTTGCCCAATGTATCTAAAGGCTTTCCTTCAAATCGAACTTGGCCCGAAGAACAGCTATCCAATCCGGCTATGAGATGTAGAAGTGTGCTCTTTCCCGCACCAGAAGCTCCCGAGATGGTGATGAAATCACTCCTGTGAATGGATGCGTCAATGCCTTTGAGCACTGAAGTCTGACCGAAATTCTTATGGATGTTGTCCAATTCTATCATGCGTCGACCAAGGTAGGTTATTTCACAATCTCTGCATAATCTAAGAAATAGACCAATCGTATTGAGAATACATGATCTGTAGGTCTGCCGCTCAGGTCTTGAATATTTTGCCAATAGGCCAGCTGACTTTCATTATCCGCATGGGCCATGGAAGCCCTGTACAAAAGATTCAATTCACGCCCCGGAGCAAACCAAAGCACGTACTTTAAATCAAGGTTGAAAATGTTAATTCTCAAATTAGGATCTACGTAGGCGGAGGAAGGGGACATGGTGCCATCCTGATTTAGGTGGTACGTAGCTACCGGGTCAAATCGGTTCCAAGTATGACGTAGGTCGAGAGTGATGTAACTATTTGGTCCAAAAAGATACGTTCCACTGAATGTTTGAGCGAGGCGTCTATTGGTACGGACCGCCATGCCTATGCTATCTGTATTGATCGTTTGTGCCCATCCGATTTGGTTGAAGTTATTCATGTCGAGACGTGCCGTAAAATTCAATTGGTCACTTGCACGTCCAAGGATTTTCAAGTTTCCGTAGTACCCGCCGGCTTCGTAATCACTCCACTGCCAATATCCGATAGTTGCATCAACAGCCAATGGCTTTCTGTAGTCTGTACTGACAAAGAAATCGTGCCAAACAGAGGAAGGATTGATTCGGTAGCGCCCCCATACTCGAGCATCGAAATAATCGTATTCGGCAGGGCGTACTTCGAGTTTATACCGATATGCAACGAAGTTTTTAGTCAGGCTAAAGTGACTGTACTCTAAATGCATTCGCTCAAAGACATTAGGGTCATAAAGACGGCGGTATTGCACTTCGAGGGTATTGCTGCTCCGTAAGAGGTTTTTGCGGGGTGCTAAAATTTGGTGAGAAACCTGAACGTCCTGGTGTATTCTGTTCGCTCGTCGCTGGAACCCCATATCATTTGGGTCAAAATCTGCACTTGTGAAATTTAGCTCATGCTCCCAACGCCAGCTCCCGGTTTGTTTGCCTAGTTCCCACTCAACACTTTCCCCGCTGTAGGGTTGGTCGATGTCATAAATTTGGCTTTGAGCCGCACTTACGTTCCAGTAATGCGAATTTTTTAAAAAGTTAATGTTTCCGGTAAGGGCAGTTGTTCTCGCATCTCGCGTTGGGCCCGCTTCGTTCGATCGAAGCACATGCGTATTGATCAAACCAATCGAAGAATTGTTATTCAGTCGCTGGTCGAATGCGACCACGTTATAGTTCGTTAATGGCTCTGTAAGTATAGAAGTAGGATTTCCCAAGCTGTCCTCGCCAATGGCATAATTTGCAGCTGTTATTGCATTTAAAACGCCAATACTTAGGTTGTTATCTGTTGTTCCCGTTAGCTTCGTGGCATTGAGCATTCGAGTAAAGCTCTGTGTCGTATTGCTAAGGTCATCGAGGTTGGCATTTGTAAAGTTCTTAGGATTTCCTCCAATCCGTCGAGAGTAAAACAGATCTCCTTTGCTAAAAAGATTTACACCTTCGGTGAAGAATTGGCGGTTTTCATCGAACCGTTGTTCAAAGGGTTCGAAGTTCACAAACTGCTGGTCATAGGCTACTTGCGAAAAATCCGGCAGCAAGGTCATGTCTAAAGTAAAGCTCTTGTTTAATCCAATTTTTATATCTGCTCCAGCATTGTTATTCCATCGCGTTGCCCCGTCACCTATGGATTGAATGGTACTGGTAGCATTTGGCCTTAAGCTGATACGTAGGGGTGGGTTCACCACACGAATTCCCTGCAATTCGCCACTTTGAAGGCTTTCATTATCAAAATTTCTATCGATTGGATTCCAGCTGTACATGGTCCGATCGCTACGGATGGAACGTTTAAAATTAAATCCCCACGCCTTGGCCGATTCATTGATTCCCGTCTTAGGAATACGCAATGCTCGATACGGAATAAACAACTCAAATGACCATTGGTGATCGGACTTTAACGTCTTACTGTGCCACACTGCATTCCAATTGCCATCTTCTCGATCAGGGCCTATGGCACGGGCATCTCCTTGCACTCCGGCAGCACTTAGGTAGAAATTAAAATCATTGGCACCGTCATTGAATGGATTGATAATTAATTGAATCCAATCCGTATTCGCATTTATACGATCGCGTTGCGTCAATTGGGAGAGAATGGGTGCTCTTTGGTCTTTGAAAATCCCACCTACGTACAAGCCTTTTTGCGTGTAGAAAATGTGAATTTCACTTTCTATTCCTTCGGCTGCCTTCTTCGGCTCGGGAAAGTATTGATCCAATTCCTCAATAATGGCACTTTGGGCCCAACAAAATTCATCCAGAATACCATCAAGTTCCACCGTAGCCTCCGGTATTTCAGGAACGACAAGTGACTTTTTTTCAATGGTTTGGCTGAAAACATTGGTAGATAAACCAATGCAAAGGAGTAGGAGGTAGGTTTTTGACATGCCCAAATATCGGTTAAAAACAACATATTTTCATTTAGCAATTTCATCCCATCTTGGCTCTGCTATTCCCGACTTGTGCCCTACATTTGTGCCTCTAATCAACGATAGTTATGAACCTTCACGAATATCAAGGAAAAGAAATTTTAGCCGGTTACGGCGTTCGTATTCAGCGCGGAAAAGTAGCGCAGACTCCAGCTGAGGCTGTGGAAGTAGCGAAACAACTTACAGAAGAAACCGGTACTTCATGGTACGTGGTAAAGGCGCAAGTACACGCAGGTGGCCGCGGAAAAGGTGGTGGTGTGAAACTTGCCAAAGGAATTGATAAAGTAGAAGAGGTTGCAGATAGCATTATCGGAATGCAGTTGGTGACGCCGCAAACTTCAGCAGAAGGAAAGAAAGTACACCAAGTATTGATTGCGGAAGATGTGTATTACCCGGGTGAGAGCGAAACGTCAGAATTCTATATGTCCGTTTTATTGAATCGTTCTACTGGCCGCAACATGATCATGTATTCTACCGAAGGAGGTATGGATATTGAAACTGTTGCTGAGGAAACGCCGCACTTGATTTTTACTGAGGAAATTGATCCTAAAGTCGGATTGACCGGATTCCAGGCTCGTAAAATTGCGTTCAATCTTGGATTGAGTGGAGCCGCATTTAAGGACATGACTAAGTTCGTTACAGCATTGTACCGCGCTTATGAAGGTGCTGATGCATCCTTATTCGAAATCAATCCAGTATTAAAAACATCAGATGATAAAATTTTGGCGGTTGATGCCAAAGTGACCATCGATGATAACGCTTTGTACCGTCATCAAGACATTGCAGTCATGCGCGACACACGCGAAGAAGATGCAACGGAGGTAGAGGCTGGTGAAGCAGGATTGAATTTTGTGAAGCTAGATGGAAACGTTGGCTGTATGGTTAACGGAGCGGGTCTTGCCATGGCTACCATGGACATTATCAAGATGGCCGGTGGAAATCCTGCGAACTTCCTTGACGTAGGAGGTACTGCAGATGCTGCGCGTGTAGAGCAAGCATTCCGTATCATTTTGCGTGATGAGAACGTGAAGGCAATTCTGGTAAACATCTTCGGTGGTATTGTACGATGTGATCGTGTTGCACAGGGTGTTGTAGATGCATATAAGAACATGGGGAATATCAATGTTCCAATCATCGTTCGCCTACAAGGAACAAATGCTGTAGAAGCGAAAAAATTGATCGACGAGAGCGGTCTTGAAGTACATAGTGCTATTGCCTTGCAAGAAGCCGCTGATTTGGTTCAAGAGTTAGTCTAAGTCGCGAAGAGATAATCTTTAAATTAGCCCCGAGCCGCAGGCTCGGGGTTTTTTATGTCATTAAATTTCATTCTTGAATGGTCCGCTACGGCACTTAGTGTCATTTTTCTTCTGGGTTTAATCCAAAGGAAAACGTGGGCATGGCCGGCAGGTATCGTTTCCAGCATGCTGTCCGTTGCGCTATTTTATCGCATTGGCCTCTATGCTGAATCAGGATTATACGTGGTTTATGTAATCATGGGGTTTTACGGTTGGAGCAATTGGCACTCAAACGCTACGGGGGACACCATACAATTGGTTGATTTACCCTCTAAGATTCAACGATATGCTTGGTTAGGCATTCCCACAGCACTTTTATTGGGCTATACACTCAATTCCTTACCAAAGGTGAGCTATGCTTACTTTGACGCGTTTACAACCGTCTTTGGGTTGTGGGCAACTTGGCAAGAAACGAGGCGTATTCGAACGGCATTTCACTATTGGATTCCTTTGAATATCGCTAGTGTTCTTTTGTATGGAATGAAGGGTTTATATGTTTACGCAGGCCTCATGGTGATATATTCCATAATGAGTGTCATTGGATATTTGAATTGGCGCAAATAAATCCGCTATTTTAGCGTTCTAATTCTGAACGCAACGCAATGAACGCACAGCATTACATTGATTTAGTAAAATCTACTTTAGACGCCTTGGATCCTAAGGCCCTTGATGCATTAGTAGAGGCTTTCCACACCACTTATGAAAAAGGTGGAAACATATACACCATGGGCAATGGTGGCTCAGGCGCTTCTGCCTCGCATGCTGCTGGTGATTTTTTAAAGGGCGCGAGCTATGGCTTGGATAAGCGATTCAGAATGATATGTTTGAATGACAATCTGCCTTCGATGATGGCTATTGCTAATGACATTGGCTGGGACGACATCTTTGTTGAGCCCTTGAAAAACTTCTTGAAGCCAGAGGATTTAGTCATTGGAATTAGCGGTTCAGGCAACAGTAAAAATGTTGTTAAAGCCATCGAGTTTGCGAATGCGAATGGTGCAACCACTGTGGCCATGAGCGGTTTTAAAGGCGGTAAAATTTCTGAAATTGCGACACTCAATGTGCATGCCCCTGTGATGGATATGGAAGTTACGGAGGACGTACATATGGTGATCTTCAATATTGTCAAGAAGCAGATGATGGTCCGATTAATGGGTGATAACCCTTCAATGGGAGCTACTTACGATCAGCGTATAGGTTGATGAAGCGATTTGCCCTCATAGGAGCCGCAGGATATATAGCACCTCGTCACCTTCAAGCGATACATGAGGTTGGCGGTGAGTTGGTCGCCGCATACGATCCGAGTGATAGTGTTGGGCATCTGGATGCATACTTTCCTGAAGCTGCATTTTTCACGGAATTTGAACGCTTTGACCGTCATCTCCATAAACTAAGTGAGCGTAATCTTGGAGTCGATTACATCAGTATTTGTTCGCCAAATTACCTACATGATAGTCACATTCGCTATGCACTTCGTATGGGAGCGAACTGCATTGTTGAAAAGCCTATTACACTGAGGCCTTGGAATGTAGATGGCTTAAGTTCAACAGCTGCTTCTAGTGGGAAGTCCATCTTTACGATCCTTCAACTACGTCTGCATGAGCAGGTAATTGCACTGAAAAACCAAGTACAAGAAAAGCTGCAGCAAGACCCTTCCTACATCTTTGATGTAGACCTTACCTACATCACTTCGCGTGGCCATTGGTACTACGCAAGTTGGAAAGGTGATGAAGAGAAGAGTGGAGGCATTGCAACAAATATTGGCGTCCACTTTTTCGATATGCTACAGTGGATTTTTGGAATTCCTACTTCCCAAAAGGTATTCATACGAACGCACGACCGTGCTTCGGGAACGATAGAATTTCCAAACGCTAAGGTGCGCTGGTTTTTAAGCATCAACGCACAGACCTTACCTGTAGAAGCCAATGGCAGTCGCACCTACCGCGCACTGACCTTTGATAATTGGTCTTTTGATTTTTCAAAGGGATTTACCGATTTACACACGGCTTCGTATGCACACATCTTAGCCGGTGACGGGTTTAATGAGCGCGATGCACATAATGCCATTTCGATGGTCCATGAAATGCGCGAATTACCTCTACAATCTCTGGATGCAAATGCGCATAAATTAGCATCATTGCCATTGGCAGATCATCCCTTTCATAAAAAGCGTTAACTCTTGTAAATCAAGTCATTGAAGATTAACCAATAGTTATTCACATTGGTTTTATTTGAGCAGTGTTTGTGGTAGTTTTGAGATAAGCACCAAGAGCACTTTTCTCCATGTTTTTAATTTTTGATACTGAGACTACTGGATTTCCAAAAGATTGGAATGCGCCATTGACAGATTTTGACAATTGGCCAAGAGTAGTACAGATCGCATGGCAGATCCACGATGCGGAAGGTGCCTTGGTGGATGTTCAAGATCATATCATCTATCCCGACGGTTTTGATATTCCCTTCAATGCAACGAAGATTCATGGAATTTCAACAGATCGTGCAAAAGCAGAAGGAAAGCCATTGACAGAGGTTTTGGAGCTTTTCCAATCCGCAATGGGCACCTGTGAGTTTGTCGTCGGTCATAATGTGAAATTTGACCTTAATGTCACGGGGTGTGAGTATTTAAGAACTTCTGGATTGAATCCGTTCAAAACTCAGAAGTGGTTGGACTCATGTACCGAATTAACTGCAGCGCTTTGTCAAATCCCTGGTGGTCGCGGAGGACGCTACAAGCTGCCCAAACTTGAAGAACTTCATAAGCATCTCTTTGGTGAAGGGTTTGACGAAGCGCATAATGCCGCTTTTGATGTGGAGGCCACGGCCCGAGTTTTCCTCGAACTGATACGCATTGGAAGTTTTACTGCATCTGCTTTAGGCAAGGACGAAAACTTTATATCTCGGTTTAAGGATTGCAACCCCAATCCTATAAAAGCGATTGGACTCGCTGTCGAGGATGCTAAAAAGAAACGTCAAGAAGGCATATTAGGCACCGCTGGTGAAACGACGGTGCCTGATGAGGATTTAGATGCAGACGATGTTCATTTTGCTCATCTGCACAACCACAGCCAGTTTTCTATCCTGCAGGCAACCTCAGTTGTTGGGGATTTAGTGCAAGCGGCAGTGGATGATGGTCACGATGGTGTTGCTATAACCGACTTGGGGAATATGATGGGGGCGTTCCATTTTAACCGAGCCGTAATGGCTGTTCCAGGCAACCGAGAGGCCTACGAGCACAACCTGAAGGTGAAAAAAGGCGAAGCAGATGAGCCGCTGAAGCCCTATCCCTTCGTAGGTGTAATCGGCTGTGAGTTTTATGTGTGTGAGGACCGATTTGACCGAACTCGAAAAGATGATGGCTATCAAATTGTAGTACTTGCCAAGAACAAGAATGGGTACCATAATCTTGCAAAGTTGAGCTCGGAAGGTCAATTGCATGGGTATTATTATGTTCCTCGTATAGATAAGAAGATTCTCTTGGAGCACAAGGAGGATCTTATTGTACTTAGTGGAGGTCTGCGCGGTGAAATCCCGTCGTTGTACCTTAATGTCGGCGAGCAACAAGCACGTGAGGCCTTGCTTTGGTGGCGCGAGCAATTCGGTGAAGATTTTTACCTGGAGCTAAACAGACACGGTTTAGATGAAGAAGACCATGCCAACGCCCAGCTTTTAGCCTATGCCAAGGAATATGGAATAAAGTACATCGCAGCGAATAATACGTTTTACCTCACCCAAGAAAATGCAGAAGCGCATGATATCCTCTTGTGCGTTAAGGAAGGGGCTCAAAAGAGTACACCGATTGGTCGAGGAAGAGGTTTTAGATACGGGTTTCCCAACCAGGAATTTTACTTCAAGGACAAACAAGAAATGGCAAATCTATTCTCGGATTTGCCAGAGGCCTTGAACACTACCAAAGAAATCCTTGATAAGGTGGAGCTATATCCACTTGAGCGAGACGTTTTGCTACCTGCATTTGATATTCCAGAAGAATTTCAAGATGCACAGGATAAGCTGGATGGCGGACAGCGCGGTGAGAATGCCTATTTAAGGCATTTGACCTACGTGGGAGCGGAAAAGCGTTACGATACAATCACTTCCGAGATTAAGGAGCGCTTGGATTTTGAACTCGAAACCATTGCCAGAACTGGATATCCAGGGTATTTCTTGATTGTACAAGATTTCTGTGCAGCTGCTAGAGATATGGGCGTGAGTGTCGGGCCTGGTCGTGGTTCTGCGGCGGGTTCTGCGGTAGCCTATTGCATTGGTATCACCAACGTCGATCCCATTAAATACGACCTTCTTTTCGAGCGTTTCTTAAATCCAGAGCGTGTGTCTCTTCCTGATATTGATATTGATTTTGATGATGAAGGCCGAGACCGCGTAATCCAATACGTTATTGATAAATATGGGGCTTCACAAGTAGCTCAAATCATTACCTATGGTACGATGGCAGCAAAAAGTTCTATCCGCGATGCGGGTAGAGTACTAGAGCTACCGCTTCCGGATACCGACAGAATTGCAAAACTCATTCCCGATATGACTAAGCTCAAGAAGCTTTGGGAAATGAATGATAAAGACCTTAGAAGCAAATTCGGATCCGAAGAAGCCCAACAAGTCGTTCAGCTCAAGGAGATTGCTGACAGCGATTCCCTTGAGGCAATCACGATTAACCAAGCACGCGTCTTAGAAGGCTCTGTAAGGAATACAGGGATTCATGCTTGTGGGGTCATCATTACGCCAAGCGATATTCGGGAGTTGGTTCCGGTAGCAAGGGCGAAGGATAGTGAAATGTGGTGTACCCAGTTCGATAACTCAGTCGTGGAAGATGCGGGACTCCTGAAAATGGATTTTCTTGGCCTACGCACATTGACCATTATCAAAGAGGCTTGCCGATTGATCAAGCAGCGCCATCAAGTTGATTTGGATCCAGATAGTTTCCCATTGGACGATACGAAGACCTATGAATTATTTCAGCGTGGCGAAACCGTTGGGATATTCCAGTACGAGAGCGCTGGAATGCAGAAGTATCTGAAAGAACTCAAGCCGACTGAATTTGCGGACTTAATTGCCATGAACGCCCTATACCGCCCTGGTCCATTGGAGTATATACCTGAGTTTATTGACCGTAAGCACGGCAGAAAAGAGATCAAATACGATCTCGACGCCATGGAAGGAAAGCTTAAAGAGACCTATGGCATTACTGTTTATCAAGAGCAAGTAATGTTGCTTTCTCAAGAGTTGGCAGGCTTTAGTAAAGGTCAGGCAGATATGCTTCGTAAAGGGATGGGTAAGAAGCAGAAGTACATTATCGATAAACTCAAACCCATGTTTTTGGATGGGGGAGAAGAGCGTGGTCACAATAGGGACGTACTGGAGAAAGTTTGGAAGGATTGGGAAGCCTTTGCTTCATATGCCTTCAATAAATCGCACTCTACTTGCTACGCTTGGGTTGCGTATCAAACCGCCTACCTTAAAGCACATTATCCTGCGGAATTTATGGCCTCAGTTCTTTCGAATAACATGTCCGATCTAAAAGCGGTAACGTTTTTCATGGAAGAATGTCGCCGAATCGGTGTGGCTGTATTAGGACCTTCGGTCAATGAAAGTTTGCTCCGATTTAGCGTAAACAATGAGGGAGCCGTACGATTCGGTATGGGCGGAATGAAAGGCGTTGGCGAGAATGCAGTACGAGAGATTATTTCGCAGCGCGAGGAGAATGGGGCGTATAAAAACCTTTTCGATCTTTTAGAGCGAATTGACCTCCGTCAGGCCAACAGGAAGACCATTGAATGTTTAATTCTTGGTGGAGCCATGGATGATTTTGCGAATACGCACCGCGCGATGTACTTCGCAGAGGAGGAGGGAGGAAGAACCTTTGTAGAAAAGGCGATTAAATACATTCAGAACAAGAAGAACGATGCTGAAAGCGCTCAAGCATCTCTTTTTGGAGAAGGATCTGCAGAAGAACTGCCTCCGCCCAAGATGCCAGAAGTTCCACAATGGCCTTCTATCATCGCTTTGAAGAAAGAGAAGGAGATCAACGGTATGTATCTCAGTTCGCACCCGCTGGACGATTATCGGGTCGAAATAAAGTATTTCTGTAGTGCAGAACTCAATAGGCTCAATAATGTGGAAAGCGTTATTGGTCGGGAGGTGATGGTCGCGGGTATTGTGACGGATGCGCAGCACCGTATTTCAAAGATGG